>NZ_JARAVO010000071.1:0-38580 GCF_033792805.1 Streptomyces sp. PA03-1a | reverse complement strand
GATTCGACAACGCAGCGTGGGGGCACCCCCGGCCGAAGGCTGGGGGAGTGCCGTGCCAGGCGCCGCGGGGCAGGCGGGCATTTGACGACACGGCCTAGGTCACACGTCCGGTGGGTTCGGCCGGTTCGGCCCGCAGGGCGAGCAGTCCGGGAGGTGCCGCGGCGGCGACAGAGCCACGGGCGCCGGTGATCCACGATCCGGTCGGCATGAGCGCTCCTGTCAGGGATGACGATGGTGCCCGGAACCGCTGACTGGGTGGCGAAGCGTCACGAGCGTGCGGCAGAGCGTCACCCCTGTCAAGGTGCTATCCAACATTTGGGCGGATTCAATTTGCGTATGACGGCGATCTTTTGACGGTTTGCCCAAAAGATTTTGATGACTCCGTCCAAAGCTCTGGACACCACTGGGGACCCCGATTAGCGTTCCAGCCGATCGACGCGATGTTGCGTCGACGTAACGCCAGTGCGGCCTTGCAACCCACCCCGCATGCCGGGGCCGTATGTGACGCGTCCTCACCGCCGACGAGAAGCCGAGCTCCCGCCCGCCGCACGTAGCGGGTTTCCGTCGTAACAGTTGTCCCGCACTCCGCAGCACCCCGCCGTGGCGGGGGTTCCCGGCCGCGGCATGTCGCCGTGGCCGTAACAGCAGCAGAAGGGAAGCTCCATGAAGATCCGTTACTACGTTGTTGCAGCTTCGTTGGTGGCCTCGGGAGGGCTGGTCACGATTGCGGCGCCCGCGCAGGCGGCGCTGACGACCACCTGTGTGGGAGAAGGCGGAGCCGTCACCGTGAGCGGCGCCCTCGTGGTGCCGGCGGGCGCGTCGTGCACGCTGACCGGTACGAAGGTCAAGGGCACGGTGACGATCGAGGCCGGCGCCGACCTCGTGGCGAAGGGCGTCACCTTCAGCAGCACCGTCGCCGTCGGGGACAACGCCTACCTGGACATCACCGACAGCAGCGTCAAGGGCGCGGTGACCGAGCAGGGGGCCTTCGGCGTACATGTGCAGAACACCACGGCCAGTGGCGGCATCTCGGCCGTCGAAGGATTCCTGTACAGCGTCGACGCCACGGTCAAGGGAGACATAAGAGCCTCCTCAGGCGAGCTGTACATCTCCGGCACCACCGTCTCCGGCGCCGTCTCCGGCGACGCGAACCTCTACACCGACGTGTACGACAGCACGGTCTCCAAGACGCTCACCGTGAGCGCCAACACGCTCGGCGGTGTCCTGTGCGCCAGCGAAGTCCAGGGCGACACGGCGTACCAGAACAACTCCGACACCCTCCAGCTCGGCGGCGACGGCCCGCTCAGTTCCTGCGCGCAGGCCACCTACCTCGGCGGCGACCTCGCGGTCACCGGCAACAGCGCGAACGCCGTCCTGGACAACACCATCGTCCGCGGCAAGCTCACCGCCACGGACAACAGCCCCGCCCTCCAGGTGGGCGAACTGGCCCGCGTGCGCGGCGGCATCGCCGCGACGACCACCGCCCCCTCGGCGTCGCTCGCCCGGGCCGCCAAGGCGGCCCCGCAGGATCGCGGTGCCGACCTCGCCGCGAAGGTGGCGGCGCGTACCGCGCAGGCGAAGGCCGAAGCGGCTGCCGAGGGCACCGGTCTGTGATCGCAGCCCGTCCACGGGCGAAGAGCGCTTCGCGCCGTCAGCACCACACACCTCACACCCCACTCTTCTTTGCCCCACCCATCAAGGAGTGACCGTGGGCCACCTGGACAAGTCCTTCGACCGCAGAGACTTCCTGCGGGCGACCGCCGCCAGCACCGTGGCGGTCGCCGCCGCCTCGATCGTCGGCGCCGCGACGGCGCCGTCCGCCTCCGCCGCGACCAGCATCCTGTCCATCCCGAAGGACCGCATCTCCCTGCAGCTCTACAGCGTCCGCGACAAGGTCAGCTCGCTCGGCTTCCGGGTCGTCCTGGAGGAGATGGCACGCATCGGGTACAAGGAGGTCGAGTTCGCGGGCTACACGCAGAACACCTCGATCCTCGGCCGGCAGATCACGCTCCAGGAGATCCGCCAACTGCTGGACGACAACGGCCTGAAGGCGATCGGCAGCCACGTCGGCATCGGGGACTTCCGCTCCAACCTCCAGGGCCAGCTCGACGCGGCGGAGATCCTGGGCATGCCGCACGTCGGCACCGCCAACGCACCGTCGAACTCCAACACGGTCGCCGGCTACCTCGCCGCCGCGGAGGAGTTCAACGCCTGGGGGCAGGCCGCGGCCGCCCGCGGTCTGAAGCTCTACCAGCACAACCACGCCGGAGAGTTCGCCTTCGCCTCCGACCAGCCGTCGGTCCGGCTGTACGACGTCTTCCTGCGCAACACCGACCCGCGCTACGTCTACCTGGAGCTGGACGTGTACTGGGCGTACGTGGGCCAGCACCGCTGGCCGGGCTTCGACCCCGCTGCCTACGTGCGCAACCAGCCCTACCGGTACCCGCTGTTCCACATGAAGGACGGCGCCGCCAGCTCGGGGGCGGACGGCTACTCCATCGTCGAGTTCGGCGCCGGCGTCCTGCCGTACCAGCAGTTCATCCGGGACATCGGGGCCCGCGGCAGCCACGTCGGCATCTGGGAGCAGGACACCGCGCCCAACACCCAGCCCAACCCGCCGGGTTCGTTCGGCGCCGCGCAGCGCAGCTTCACGGCCCTGAAGGGGCTGCTGGCCTGATCGCAGGCACTCCACTGGGCACAGCCCGCCGTTTGCGTACCGCTGCCACGGCGCAACCGGCGGGCCGACCCGGCTGCGCACCTCCTGACCGGCACAGACCAAGGAGACGCATCACTGTGTACCGTACCCTGAGAGGCCTCATGGCCGGGGTGCTCCTGGCGTCGCTGCCCGTGCTGGGCGGTCTCGCCTTGGCACCGGCGGCGCAGGCGCACCCGGACGACGCACTTGCGGCGCAGGCGAGCGCCGACCCCGCCGTGGACTGGTCGAACTACGAGAAGGCCACGCTCAGCAAGGACACCGGCGAGCCGATCGACCTCGCCGTGCTGCCCGATCTGCGCGTCCTGCACACCGCCCGCAACGGCGATCTGCGGATGACCGACCCCGGCACCGGGATCACCAAGGTCGTGAACCACCTCGACGTCTACCAGAACTCAGAGATGGGTCTGCAGACCGTCACCCTCGACCCGGACTTCGCGACCAACCACTGGGTCTACCTCTACTACTCGCCGCCGCTGAGCACTCCCGCCGGTGCGGCCCCCGAGCGGCTGCCGGCCGGGCAGACCGACGCGTACTGGAAGCAGTGGGAGGGCTACGACACCCTCACCCGCTTCAAGTGGACGGGGGACAAGCTCGACCTGTCCACCGCCCAGGAGATCATCCGCGTCACCACCAACCGCGGTCAGTGCTGCCACGTCGCCGGCGACGTCGACTTCGACGCGCAGGGCAACCTCTACCTGTCCACCGGCGGCAACACGCCTGCGTCGGGCCCCAACGTCAACGGTTACACCCCGATCAACGACGCGGCCACCTACAACCCCGGCCTTGACGAGCGCCGCGGCTCCGGGAACACCAACGACCTACGCGGCAAGATCCTGCGCATCCACGTCCAGGACGACGGGACGTACACCATCCCGCCGGGCAACCTGTTCCCCGTCGGCACGGACAAGACCCGTCCCGAGATCTTCGTGATGGGCCTGCGCAACCCCTACCGGATGACGGTGGACAAGGCCACGGGCGCGGTGATGTGGGGCGACTACGGCCCCGACGCCGGGAACGCCGACCCCAACCGCGGACCGATGGGCTACGTCGAGTGGGACACCACCACCACCGCCATGAACAGCGGCTGGCCGTTCTGCACCGGTGACAACACCCGTCCCTACCGGGACTTCGACTTCGCCACCCTCACCCCCGGCCCCGCCTTCGACTGCGCCGCGCCGGTCAACGACTCCCGCTGGAACACCGGCCTCACCCAGCTGCCCCCCTCGAGGGCGGCCACCTTGTGGTACGGCGACCGCGACACCGACCAGCCCTGGCCGGAACTGACCGCCTTCCGCGGTCCTGGCGGCCCCGGCGGCCAGGCCCCGATGGGCGGCCCGGTCTACCACTACGACGCGTCCAACCCCGCCCCGGGCAAGTTCCCCGCCTACTGGGACGGCAAGGCCTTCTTCGGGGAGTTCTCCCAGGACTACGTCGCCGCCCTGACCCTGGCCGGCCCGGACGGACCGGTCACCAACCTGGAGAATGTGCTCCCCAACAGCCAGCGTTCCGAGAACGGCATCCCGCCGTGGGACAACCCGATGGACCTGGAGTTCGGCCCCGACGGCGCGCTCTACGTCCTCGACTACGGCGACGGCTTCTTCCGGCAGAACCCCGACGCGGGCCTGTACCGGATCGACTACGCCGAAGGCAACAAGGCCCCCACCGCGGTGATCAGCGCCAGCCCCTCCTCGGGCCAGGCACCGCTCACGGTCTCCTTCAGTGCCACCGGTTCCACCGACCCGGAAGGCTCCGCCCTCACCTACCAGTGGGACCTCGACGGCGACGGCACTTTCGAGACCACCGGCCCCACGGCCACCCGCACATATGCCGACAACGGCCAGCTCCGTGCCCGCCTCAAGGTCACCGACCCCGAGGGCAAGACCGGCCTGACCAGCAAGCAGATCACCGTGGGCAACACCGCTCCGACGGTGGCGTTCACCTCCCCGCCCAACGGTGGCTTCTTCACCTGGGGCGACGTGGTGCCGTACGCCACCCGGATCGACGATCCGGAGGACGGCACCAACGTCGACTGCACCAAGGCCGCCTGGACCCTCGGCCTCGGCCACAACCAGCACGGCCACCCGGTGAGCAGCGGGACCGGCTGCTCGGGGGCGATCACCACCCCGGCCGACGCGGGCCACGGTGACACGGAGAACGTCTTCGGCGTCCTCGGTCTCACCTACACCGACCGGGGCGCCGGCTCCGTGCCGCCCGCCACGAGCGACGCCCAGGTCGTCCTCAACCCCGCCCTCATGCAGGGCGAACACTACGACTCCTCCCAGGGCGTCGTGATCACCGATGACGCCACCGCGTCCGGACAGCGCAAACTGACCGCTTTCGACAACGGCGACTGGATCGGCTACGACCCGGTGTCCTTCGCCGGCATCACCGGGCTGCAGACCCGTGCCACCGGCGCCGGCACTCTGTCGCTGCGCTGGGGCACACCCAGGTCCGACCCGTTCGCCACGATCACCGTCCCGGCGGGTGAGGGCTGGCAGACGATCAACACGGCGCTGAGCACGGCTCCCTCCGGCACCGGGCAGCTCTACGTCACGTCCTCCGGCGGCGTCGATGTGGACTCCTTCACCTTCCAGGGGTCCGGTATCGCCGACAGGACCCCGCCGACGGCGACGGCAGCGCTCAACCCGGCGCAGCCCACCGGGAGCAACGGCTGGTACACCGGTAATGTGTCGCTGACCGTCAACGCCACCGACAACGGCGCCGTCAGGAGCCGGGAGTACTCGCTCAACGGCGGCACGACCTGGCTGAGCGCGAACAGCGCGGTCACACTCTCCACGGAGGGGATGAGTTCCATCCGGTACCGGGCGACGGACACGGCCAACAACATCTCCGCGGTCGGCACCATCGCCGTTCGGATCGACCGGACCGGACCCACGGTGACGGTCACGGGCGTGACGGCTGACACCGCCTACGGGGACTCCCAGCGCCCGACGCCGGTGGTATCGGTCACGGACGCCGTCTCCGGAGGGGCGACCGCGACCGCGACGCTGGACGGTACGCCCGTCACGCCGGGGCAGCCATTGCTGCTGTGGCGGTTGCCGCTGGGTGACCACGACTTGGCGGTCACGGGTCGTGACGCGGCGGGCAACACCACCACGCGCACGGTGCACTTCACCACCCGTACCTCCTTCGACGAGATGGACACCCTGATCACCCAACTGCGTGCGGAGAACCGGCTGACCGAGCAGGGCCGGCAGCGGCTGACGGTCCGGCTCGGCCAGGCCCGGGCGCACGCCGACGCAGGGCGTACCAACCAGGCGGCCGCGGTCCTGGACCAGGTCGCGCAACTGGCCAAGGACACCGGACTGGTGACCGACGCGACCGCGCGGACCGCACTTGCCCGCGATGCCCTCGCCGTGAAGGGAGGCTTGGCCGGCTGATGCGAAGGGTGCTGCCCGCCGTCACGGCCGGCAGCACCCTGCCGGCGGCTCCAGGGCCCACCAGCGGCCGTCACCGGACGGCGGCCGCCGGGCCCTCAAGTGTGTCCACATGCCGTCAGTTCCGGACCAGGATTCGGGGCGGGTAACTTCTCGGCACACCGATGCTTTTTTTGTTTCCGATTTAACTTTCGGTGATCCGTGCGAAAGCCATTGACGCTTATGACGTAACGCCCCTAACGTTTTGTCACACATGCGGCTGATACCCAGGAAGTGAGCCTGTGACCATCCAGTACCGCGCGCTGAGCCTGTTGCGCGACCTCGGGCCGCTGTCGCGCGCACAGCTGTCCGACCAGCTGGAAGTGGCGAGGCCGAGGCTGCTCGCTGAACTCGACCGCTTGATCGCCGCCGGGAAGGTGCTCGAGGCGGGTCCGGCCACCTCTCGAGGCGGGCGCCCCTCCACTCTCGTCCAACTCGATCCCGAAATCCGATTCGCGGCGGTGGACCTCGGGGCCAGCTCGATCGACATCGAGATCACCGACGGAGGGCTGGAACCGATCGCATCCTATGCCGAGCCGGCCGATATCCGCAAAGGTCCGCGCGCGGTCCTGGAGAGGGTCAACGAACTCCTGAACAAAATGGCGGACCAGGCCGGGTGCGCGCGGTTCAACTCCATAGGCATCGGCCTGCCGGGGCCGGTCAGCTTCAAGGAGGGGATCTCGGTCTCCCCGCCGATCATGCCGGGGTGGGACCGCTTCCCCGTCCGGGACACCCTCACCCGCGCGCACGGCTGCCCGGTCGTGGTGGACAACGACGTGAACGTGATGGCCCTCGGCGAGCGGTACGCGGGGGTCGCCAAGACCGTCGACAACCTGCTGTTCGTCAAGATCGGCAGCGGAATAGGCTGCGGTGTCCAGGTCAACGGCCAGATCTACCGCGGGTCGGAGGGATCCGCAGGCGACATCGGCCACATTCAGGTCGAGGCTGAGGGACCGGCCTGCTCGTGCGGCAGAACCGGCTGCCTGGAGGCCCTCTTCGGCGGTGTGGCCCTCGCCAGGGACGCCACCGAGGCCGCCCGTTCGGGGCAGTCGCCGGCGCTGGCCGAACGCCTCGCCGCGGAGGGCCTCCTCACCGCCGTGGACGTGGCGGAGTGCGCGGCCGGCGGCGACGTCACGTGCGTCAACCTGATCCGGGACGGCGGCCACCGGGTGGGGCAAGTCCTCGCCACGCTGGTCAGCTTCATCAACCCGTCGATGATCGTGATCGGCGGCGGCGTCTCCGGCCTCGGCCACCTGCTGCTCGCCGAGATCCGCAGCGTCGTGTACAAGGGCTCGCTGCCGCTCGCCACCGGGAACCTGCAGATCGTGCTGTCAGAACTCGGCCCGCGCGCCGGAGTTGCCGGCGCGGCACTGCTGGCCAGCGAACTCGACTTCCAGCGACATCTCTGACGGAGCGGTCGCCCCCGGGGCTGGGGGGCCGTGCTGCCCGGATCTGGGCTGTACAACGAACGGCACATCTCTGTGTCAGGCGTGGGCGACAAGAGAAGCACCCTCTATGCCTCCGGCTGTTCCACGCGCCCGTCAGTTCACGGAGCGAGGCAGTACGGCGAGGGCAGTCTGGGCGATGTCTGTCAGCGTCTCCGTGTCGGCCCCGGCCTTGCCCAGCGCTTCTATACCGCGCAGTACGGCGAGCACCAGCGCGGCCAGCTTTTCGGGATCCACGTTCGCGGCGATATCGCCGTTGCGCTGGCAGGCGGCGATATCGTCCTCGAGCAGCGTACGCAGTGCCTCGATGGTCGCGTGCGCCCGCTTGGCCACCGTCTCGTCGTGTTCGGCCAGCTCGGCGGCACCCTTGGCCAGCAGGCATCCGCGGTGCACGGTGTCCGCGGCCGTGGCGGCCGCCACGAAGTGGACGTGGGCGGACAGCCGCGCGTACGCGTCCTTGTCGTCGCCGCGCAACTGCTGGCCCGTGGCATCGACCACAGAGGCGCAGTAATCGTCGAACACTCGACGGAACAGCTCCTGCTTTCCGCCGAACGCGCCGTACAGGCTGCCTTTGCCAAGGCCTGTTGCCGCGGCGAGGTCTTCCATGCGCGTGGCGGCGAACCCACCGGACCAGAACAGATCACGGGCGATGTCCAGTACCTGCTGCTCGTCGAACTTCCGGGGTCGCGCCATGGCGAGCAGCCTACACGTTTCTTGACTCTCCCGTCCATAACGGTCAGCTTTGTGGACGGAGGAGTCAAGAACTGAGGGTGGGGATGTCGTGACGGCAGTGCTCGTGGGCAAGGTGGCGGTCGCCGCCGAGGTCAACAGTGGCATCGGAAAGCGTCCGCGCCCTGCGGGTGCGATCGCGACGGCGATGCGCGCCGGAGGGTGGGCCGGGTCACAGTTTTTGACCTCTTCGTCCAGTACTAAGTTTTTTACCGTACCGTCCATAACGAGCCCGCCGGATCGGACGCGGGACTGACGCAGAGCAACGGCCGCGGAGCGCAGAGCTCCGCCGAACAGGAGCCTTGACCATGGGACAGCTCGACGGTAAGACAGCCATCATCACTGGGGGTAACAGCGGGATCGGGCTGGCCACCGCCAAGCGGTTCGCCGCCGAGGGCGCGTACGTGTTCATCACGGGTCGACGCCAGGAGGCGCTCGACGCCGCGCTGGCTGAGATCGGTCCGAATGCCACTGCCGTTCGGGGCGACGTCGCCGATCTTGACGACATCGACCGTCTCTACGCCGCTGTCGCCGAGCAGGGCCGTCGCATCGACGTCCTGTTTGCCAACGCCGGCGGCGGCGAATTCTCCACCTTGGAAGACGTTACAGAGAAGCATTTCGACTCGACCTTCGCTATCAACGTGAGGGGTACGCTCTTCACGGTCCAAAAGGCGCTTCCCCTGCTGAACGAGGCCGCTTCGGTCATCCTCACGGGATCCACCGCCGCCACCTCGGGCGGCGAGGCCTTCGGCGTCTACGCCGCATCCAAGGCCGCCATCCGTAGCTTCTCCCGCACGTGGGCCAACGAGCTCAAGAGCCGGAAGATCCGAGTGAACACCCTCGTCCCGGGCCCGATCGAGACGCCCGGCAACTCCGGACTGGCTCCTGACGCGGCAGAGGCCGCCAAGCTCTGGGACTTCTTCGCCAGCCAGGTGCCGCTTGGCCGGATGGGTCACCCGGAGGAGGCCGCCGCGGCGGCACTCTTCCTCGCCGGCGATCAGAGCAGCTTCATCACCGGAACCGAGCTCTTCGTCGACGGTGGTCTCAACCAGGTCTGATTGCCCTCGTCGGGACAGCATTTCCGGCCCGGGGCGGAAACCGCGGTTCACCGTGCCGAACCAGGTCTAAGCAGGGTCCACGCCCTGCCCGCAGTGGGTGGCCAGTGCCTGCCTGATCTGGTCGGCTCGGCGGTGCGGGGACTGCTCGTCCGAGGCCCACGCAATGTAGGCGTCCGGTCTGACCAGTACGGACTTGCTGGTCAGGCCGGATGGGGTGACGCACTCCACCACGTCGGCCCAGCCTTCGGTCACCGAAGAAGGGAGTGCTGTGTCGGCCGGTGTGACCAGTACAAACCGCCGGCCGCGCAGCGCCTCGTACAGGCGCCGCCCGTCGCTGAGGAGAACATCCGGTGCCCGCTTGCCCGTGAGCGGGTGAGCGCCGGCCGGGGCGCCGTAGGCGATGTCGATTCCGGACATCGCCCGCCCCAGCCGCAAGGCCACCGGCGGGAGACGCAGGACGGTCCGGGCGGTGATGTCGCGGACGCCACGAAGCGCCCGAGGTGTGGTCAGTACACCACGCAGCAGCGCACCGCTCATGCGCAGCACTCTGCGCCCGACAGGATGTCTTTCGGCCTCGTAGGTATCGAGCAGAACTTCGCCTGCACGGCCGTGCAGTACGGCAGCCAGTTTCCAGCCCAAGTTCGAAGAATCTTGAATGCTGGTGTTCATGCCCATGCCCCCGGCGGGGGAGTGCACGTGCGCCGCATCACCGACGAGGAAGACCCTGCCTACGCGGTAGTGCGGCGCCTGCCGCTCATCGCTGTGGAACCGTGATATCCAGCGCGGGTCGTGCATGCCGAAATCGCTGCCGAGCGCCCTGCGGGCGACGGTCCGGATCTCCTCCAGATCGACCGGTGCGCTGTCCGGCATCTCGTGCTGGCGATTCCACGCCATGATGCGGAACCATCCGTCGCCGAACGGTACGAGTATCGCGAAGGCGTCGCCCACTGCCCCCACGGTCGGGGGCTTTTTCGGGGGATCGGCCAGCCGGACATCGGCGAGCATCATCGACCGCACCGCGGAGCGGCCGGGGAACGGCAGGCCGAGCGATCGGCGTACCAAGCTGCTTCTTCCATCGGCGCCCACGACGTAGGCCGCGCGCAAGGTCTGGGGGGAGCCATCCGCCGCCCGGACCTGGACGTCAACGCCGGTCGCATCTTGCGCAAGCCCGACAGCTTCCCAGCCTTCCCGAATGTCGGCACCTCGGGAAAGGGCCCGCGCCCGGAGTACTTGCTCGGTATTGTACTGCGGCGTCACCAGTACATGCGGGAACCTGGTTGGTAACCGCGACAGATCGATCCGCAAGAACTGGAGAACCGGGTTGCGGATACCGGTCGCAAGCAACTGGTCGGCAACACCACGGGCGTCCAGTTGTTCCATTGTCCGGGCGTGGACTGCGAACGCCCGGGTGAGCCGGGATTCCTGTACGCGGCGCTCGACGACGGTGCACCTGACGCCGGCCTCCGCCAGATCGCCCGCCAGCAACAGCCCCGATGGGCCTGCTCCTACGATCAATACCTGATTGTCGGAGCTCATGTGATCCCCTCCAGGGTTGCCGGGGCCACCGTGGTGAGCGGGTCGGATAGCTGGTTTTGGGGTCTTTGCCCGGCCGTCCGGCAGATAACCGAAAGCGCTGCCCCGGACCAGCCCCAGCCACAAGACCAGCCTACATACCGTACCGCTGGCCTGGGGCCTGCGCGCGGCGTCCTGGCGAGGCTTGCCCTCGTCTCCGTAAGCCTGCGATTCCCAAGGGAATACCGAAGAATGTGACAGGTATGCGCGGCACGGTCATCGGCCCGATTTCCCTGACCTCTCGCAGATGCCGGCCATCGAGATGGGGCCCGCATCCATGGCAGGCGTCGCCTGCTTCGCTGAGCCCGAGGTTCACGCCTGGCTTCTGGGCCTTCACCGTCTCCTGGGCGACGGTGGCGATCACCGCGCGGCACGGGATCAACCGCAGTCGCCCTCCCTGCGGTGTCATCGCGTCCTACCTCGTCCTGACCGGTGCGACCGTGCGCGTAGGGGCCATGGCGATTCGCACCCTCATCGCCATGGCGCGGCATCAGTTGCTGCCCCCACCAACTGCACCACCGTCGTCAGCCGAGCCGTCCAGGCGCTCTGGCACAGCCGGACAGGGTCGAACAGGACGAGCGGCCATCGTCCAACGCACTGCGAAAACCCGGCTACTGAGCGGTCCCCCGCGCGGGCCGTAGGCTAGAGGGCGCCACCAGCGACCTACTCACGGTCAGCTCGCAAGCCCAATCACCAGCCACATCAGCAGTGCCCCGGTCACCGTGAATAAAAGAGTGGCCTTGGAGGGATGCGGACTGTGAGCCTCCGGCAATATGTCGGACGTCGCAAGGTAAAGCAAGAAGCCGGCGAAGAATCCGAGATACAGACCCAGCAACCCCGTCGGAATCGTGAACCCCAACGTGATCGCTGCCCCGACCACCGGGGCGACTGCGTCCGCCACGAGCAGCAGTTGAGCCCGGCGCCGGGCATTTCCGTACAGCCTGGTGATCGTGTAGGTGTTGAAGCCGTCTGCGAAATCATGAGAGATCACCGCGATGGCAACGACGATGCCCAGCGTATTTCCGGCCTGATAAGCGGCGCCGATGGCGAACCCGTCGATCACGCTGTGCCCCACAAGCGCCGAGGCGGCGGCCAGACCGATTCCCCCTGCCGATTCCTGAGCATGCCCGAAAGCGTGGGAGTGCGGGGCGTACTCGCTCTCGTGGGCGCGATGGATGGCGACCCCTCGCTCCACCACGTGCAGAGTCAGGAATCCCGCAACGAACATCAGCAATGCTGCAGGAACCCCGAAAACGTGCCGTGGCTGAGCGGTTAGTGCATCGGGAAGCAGGTCGAAGCCGATGACGCCGAGCATGAGACCGGCGGCCAGGCCGAGCACCAGATGGCGGCGGTCGCCAACTCGTTGTGCGACGACTCCACCGATAAGAGTCATGATCATGGCGCACGCGGCTATCAGAACCGGCATAAAACAATCTTGCGCGACGTCGTGAGGGGTTGCTACTCGGTCCTTGGCCCCTGATCTTGTACGCACGAGACACTCGATCCTGAGGATCTGAGAACACACACTCGTGGCCATGAAGGACCATCGGCCGCCCTTGAAGGCGGACGCGGTCGCGCTGCACCGGTCGCGGCCCGAGGCGACGATCCGGCAGGTCGTGCTGTCAGAACTCGGCCCGCGCGCCGGAGTTGCCGGCGCGGCACTGCTGGCCAGCGAAGTCGACTTCCAGCGACACCTCTGACGGACAGGCCGGATGCGCCGGCCGCCCGGCCCCGGTACGCAGCCCCGGCGGCGTGGCCAGAGCCTGCATCGGCGTGGGTCCCCGGTCCTCGCCCGATCGGGCCGACCCAGGAGCACGCCACCGTGCCGTGCAGGCTTCCGCGCAGGCGAGCGATTGCCGCGGAGCTTCCGGCCGTGTTGCCCGGATCCGCCGGGGATTGCTGCCGGGTGCGGGTCGCCGAGGTACGGGAACCGGCCCGGAGTGTCCGTATTGACCGCCGGCCGGGGAACCGTCGCCTGCTCCATCGCTGGTGGTGCAATCGGCAACGCGGTCTCGTACCGCTACTCCACGCCCCGACGGAAGCGCGGCACGGGGGGCGGCTACTACGCCACCGCATGGCGGGGTGCGGTCTGGCGAGGACTCGGCCACGGAGCCGGCCGGTACGGCCACTACTTCGGTCGTCCTGCTTCGCGGTGGGGCCGGAACGGTTGGAGCACGGTCCGGCGCGCATACCGGAACGGATGCAGAAGCGGCTGGCACCGCTACAGCAGATGGAACCGGTGGTGACCATGGGTGTTTCCCCACGTCGTGACGCTGCGAACCGTTGGTCCGCACGCCACCCCATCCTCGTGGGACTGGTGGCGGGAACACTGGTGACACTGGCGTTCCTCGTACTGCACGGTGGCCTTACCGCCAGCGAGACGCTGATCGCGTTCATGCCCTTCTCAGTCCTCGCCACGCTCACTGCCCTCAGTGAGCGACACCGCCGAAAGAAGCACCACCTGCCGCTCTGACGAGTACCGGCGCGGTGCGGGGGCCGACCTCGGCCCCCGCACCGCGCTTGTGCGGCACGTCGTCAGCCGCTGGCCATGGACCACCCCGTCCACGACCTGTTCAAGGCCTGCCCAGGCAGAAGTGGGAACGCCGCTCGTGCAGCGCCGGCGCCCACGGCCCGCGCGTCTTGGACTGGGCAGCGTGGAGGTCCGCCCCTGGCACCGCGAGGACCGCCGGCACTGGGTGATCGCCCGCCGCAGCGTAAGCCGGCCCCAGGAGATCTCCTGGACTCGTGGTTGCAGCCATGAACGGCGATGTCTCCCCATCCTTGCCGCGATGCAGATAGGAGCATATGCTCCTAAAAAGGGGTTCACGGTCGCCTGCTGTCCGCTGGAGGCGTGCGGCCCGGTCGAGCGGCATCAATAGACGAAGGAGTGTTCGATATGTGTGATCTTGTCGCCATTGCCACTGAGGCGCATGGGGGACTGGCACGCTACAACCAGTTCAGCTCAGCGACCGCGCATCTCCGCGTCGGAGGCTCGCTGTGGGGACTGAAGGGGCAGGAGGGGATATTGAGTCATACGGCTGTCTCGATCGACCTGTACCGGCAGAGTGTCAGCCACTATCCGTATACCGCGCCCCATCTGCGGACGTCCTTCACCCCGCACCGAGTGGCCGTCGAGACCTCCACGGGGGAGGTGACGGCCGAGCGATTCGACCCTCGTGCTTCGTTCCCGGCCGACGTGCGTGCTGCTTGGGACGATCTGCACGTTGCATACTTCGCCGGTTATGCAATGTGGACGTACCTCACGTCTCCGTTCACGTTCACCTCGCCGGGATTCAGGGCTGTGGAACTGTCTCCTGTCACGGAACAGGGAGAGGAGTGGAGGCGTCTGAAGGTCACTTTCCCGGACCACATTGCCACGCACAGCCGGCAGCAGGTCTTCTACTTCGACTCGGACGGGTTGCTGCGCAGGCATGATTACACGCCTGAGGTCATCAACGCCGGACATGCCGCACACTACGTCGGCGAGTACAGGAAGTTCGACGGGATCATGATTCCAACCCAGCGGCGCGTCTACCGCCGCGGAGAGAACGGCACTGTGTTCCGTGACGTGGAACTCGTCACCATCGACATCGAGAGCGTCCTGTTCATCTGACACGCACCCCACGGCGCTCGTCTATGGACGTGCCGCGCAGGTCAGCCGTAACCGGACAGATGATTGAGCCGTTCGTGAGAGCGTGAGCGTCAAGCTGGGGGGCGTAGGCGACGAGTTGTGGGTGATGCTCGGGCCGATCCTGCCACCCTGGTCCGAGCGTCAGGCCAGTGCCCGACCGGTTGTGCCTGCAGGGCATCCTGTTCGTGCTTTACACGGGGATCGCGTGGCAGCACCGGTCGGAGGTGCGGGTGGCCTCGGCCGTCAGGTCCTGGTCGATGCCGACCAGGGCGGTGAGTTCCGGCGAGCCCGGCGTCCGCGATGAGAGCGGCATCGTTCTGGCCTCGCCGGGCTAGAGGTCGGCGATCCAACCCATGGCGACCCGTCAGCCCCCATCGCGGCAACGGTCAGCGAGAGGAATCCTGTCGGGGCAGACTTGTCTACGACCACCGGCACAGTGCCGAACTTCGCGGTGAGTTTGTCGAACTCTCATGTGAACCGATGCGCCGGAGATCATCCGCTGGTGACGACCACCAGCGCACTCGACGTGCGGGGCAGCAAGGGGCGTATCTGTTCCGCGTCACGGACATTGTCGAGTACCAGCAACATCCGCCGGCCGGAGAGCAGACTGCGATAAAGCGCTGTCCGACACTCCAGGTCGGATGGGAGCAGCGGCGAGGCAACTCCGAGTGACCGGAGAATCGATCCGGATGCCTCGATCGGAGTCATGGCCGGGCTGGATGAATCAGATCCGCGCAAATCGAGGTATATGTGCCCATCGGGAAAGTGATGCCCGATCCGGTGTGCCCAGTGCACGGCAGGGGTGGTCATGCCCACTCCGGCCATGACGACGATCACGCCGCTCGCTGTGGCGGTGGCGCCTTGTGTATCGGCAGTCAGCAGGGCGTCGAGCACGGCTAGTTCGTTGTCGTAGCCGACACACGTCGCGACGTCGGCGGGCGGCGGGGGCGTCTGGGGTGGCGACGCCTCGGGGGCGGTGTCGGCCGTGTATTCCGGGATGGCAGAGCCGACTGCGGGATCGGGAAATATGTCCGACACCAGCAATTCAGCGTCAGCTTTTAGGACACGTTCGTGGAGAATTTGCAGCCGAGGATCGGGATCTATGCCCAGGTCCTCCGAGAGGAGATTCCGTACCTCTCGGTACACCGCAAGCGCCTCGGCCTGCCGCCCGGTTTTGCAGAGGGAGAACATGAGCATCTCCCTGAATCTTTCGTTCAGGGGGTCTTTGGCGACTAGATCGTAGAGCTCTGCGGTGGCCTCACCGAATCGGCCGAGCTCGTATTCCGCGTTGATGCGTCGCTCAACTGCGACAAGGCGCAACGCCTCGAGGCGGTTGCGCTGCGACATGGCGTACGTTCCGGGAATTCCGGCCAGCGGTTCTCCGTGCCACAGGTCGAGAGCATCGCGGAGATGGGCTATGGCTCTGGTGTGGTGTCCTGTTTTGGCGGCCTCATCCGCCATTGCAAGCCGTTGACGGAACACACTTAGATCCAGTCGGCTGGGGGAGACTCGCAGTGCGTAGCCATTACCCGTGGAGACGATGACCGAGGCTCCCGCGTCGTGTGCCGGTCCCAGAATCTTCCGCAAACGGTGTATGTAGGTACGAATTGTCTGCCTAGCCGTGCGTGGCGGAACTTTTCCCCATACCGCCTCGACCAGCTGGGAGACCGAGGCATGGCCATTTTCTCGCAGTAGAAGCGCCGCAAGGACCGTGCGTTGCTGACGGGATCCCAGTTCGATCTCTGTTGAGCCGTGTTGGGCGCGCACTGGGCCCAACACGGTGAACCAGAAGTGTTCGCTCACGTCGGCACTGTTCCCTTTCGAAGTGGTGCGGCCCACCCCGGACCGGTGGCATACCGAATCGGATGTCGGCGGATGGCAACAGTCGTGTGCTGTCGGTCTGAGTGAAGCTTTCCGGCGCTCGGCTCAGTGTGTCGTTCGGCGAAGCTGCTCACGATACGAGCAGCCGAGGCGGATGGCGTCTGCCATCGCGCGGCACGGCCCAGCCGCGCCATAGGCTGGGCCGGCGAGCGCACCTGCAGCCACGGCAGTGCGAGCGTCCCATTGGGTTCCCATGTTCACGCCAGGTAGACGATGTGACCGGTGCGGATGTGACGACTCGATGGTGGCGGATCGAGGTGGATCCCTCCGGTTGGCGTACTGCTGCCTCGGGTAGCCGCCGCAGTTCTGCGCTCCGAAGCGGTCAACGTTCCGTTCGCTGTCGGGCAGCTTGATCGAACTGCAGCCGCCGGAGGAGCGTGGATCTCCGCGATCGCGCGGGTGACAGCGGAGCGGTCCCGGAGGCCTCTCAAGGAGGTGATGGTGCAGCCGTGGGGGAGCAGGCGCAGGTGGAGATCGGCACGTATCTCGTAGCGGATCCGGGGCCGCTCGAACTGGTGGGGCAGGCGAAGGTCTGCTCGACGACCCAGCGGGGCCTGCTCAGGCCGTCCGTGGGCCGAACCCTTTTGGACCCCAACGGGCAGAGTTCGGGTTGCTTCGCAGCCGACCGTGCCGGACGGCCCAGGAGACGGCGCCTGGGCTGGGCGCTGAGACCCGCCGGGCGATCGTCGTCTCAGGACTCGTCGGCGAGGAAGTGTTCGGCGAGGGGGGTGCCGGCGAACTTCTTGTTCATCTCGCGGGAGAAGAGCAGCAGTGTGTTGCGCGGCCGATGGAGCACGGCGAGTTCCTGGGCCTGGCCGTCGGCGTTGCAGGTGACCGTAACGACGACCTTCATGGGCTCGCCGAGGACCGCGGCGTCGTAGATCTCGAGGAAGCCGTTGTCACCGAAGTCTCCGGTGAAGCTGAAGTCCTGGAACTCGTACAGTTCGCGGGCCTTGACCACGATGGCGCGAACCGCTTCCGCGCCACGCGCGGTGCCGTTCATGGCGGCGCCTTCCAGGGTGACGTCGTCGGCCAGGTTGTCCAGCCACCACGGGTAGTAGCTGAGTCCCTGGCGGTCGGTGTCACTGCTTTCCGCGTTCGCCATGTCGTGTCTCCTTCGAAGATCAGGCCGGGGCCGGCTTGCGTATCGATCGGTTGCCGGTGATTCCGGCGAACAGTTACGAGCATATGCTCCTATTTCTTCGGAGGCAAACCTGTGATGCGAACGGCGCGGCACCTGTCGGGCTCGGAGGGTCATCGCTGCAGGTGGCGGTGGGGCGGGTTCGGCCGGCGTCACATGCGAGTGATCGTTTCGCTGCGTGACAAGGTGACCCGCAAGCTGTCCGTCCCCGGGGTGCTGCTGGGCATCGACGTCGCGGGCCGCCGAGGTGCTCGCGCTGCGAGGTGTGTTCGGCGGTGATGCGCATGGGCGAGTGGGCTTGTCGGTGGGTTTCGTCGGCCTTGAGGCGCGCTGATCTTGTTCGCCTTCCTCGGTGGGGTGGTCCCCCGGCCGAGGTGATCGCGACTGAGGTCGAGGTCGCCGTCGTCCGGCAACTCTTTCACATGGGAGATGTGCGGGAAGCAGGCGTCGATGCCTCGTTGCACGTGGCGGTCGCATCCATGCGCCAGCCCAGGTCGCCGGGCGCCAGTCCGTAGCGTGCACTTCTTCTTGCCGCAGGTGAACGGCATCGCCCGCCGATGACTTCCTGCGGCTCAGGTCGCGTGTGCATTCGGTCAGTTGGGAGGCGGTGTGCCAGTCGGCGTTACCGATGATGAATTCGCTTGGCGGCCTTGCCTGGTGCGAGCGGACGTTGTCTGTCCGGACGCGGAATTACTGGGGCGGGTGCTCGCCCAATGGCGTCTTCACATCCGGTCGAAGCGAATGGGGCGGGCGGTGAAATGGTGAATTCCGGATGGATTCCTTCGTGGAGGAGGAATGGGGCTGTCGGCCGTCGTGCGATATCACCGCAGGTGGTGCGTGGTTTGCGCCTGCCTTGCCGGACGGTGGGCGGGTTGGGGTGGAAAGGTGGCTTCATGTCAGAGATAACTTGCTGGTTGACGACCCGTTTACCATTCGTCTATCCAAGATCAACCCGTTGACACCCACTCGGGGCGGGTGCTTCGCTGTGCGGCGCACCTCAAGTCCGCCGTGAAATCCACGCTTTGGCGCGGGGTGAATGAGTGAGAGGAAACTGTGAAATTCACGTCCAAGAGACCCGCGATTGGCGCGGTCTTGGGAATCAGCTTGCTGCTGGTCGCCGCTTCCCCGTCGGTGTCCGTGGCACTCTCCGCGCCCACCGGCACGGCATCGTCGGCCACGCCGTTCTTGGCCCCGACTTCGGCCCCGGCCCTCGGAACGGGCCGCGGAACCAGGGCCGGACGGATCCGGTACCTACTTCGGGGTCTTGACCAGCACCCTCGCGAAGTACCGCACCGGCCACCTGGGCCCCAAGGCCGCCGCGGGCGACCAGCTGAGCCAGAAGCTCGTCGCCAGCTTCTCCACCGGCGTCAACGGGCACGACGAGTACCACCTGGTGTACCAGCCGACCGGCGACAGGTACCTCACCGGCTTCACCCACCACGCCAAGTCCAGAGAGTTCGCCAAGGTCCAGGTGAAGCTCGGAGCACCCGCCAAGGGCAAGTTCGGATTCATCACGCCGATCACCGAGGGCGGTGGCGGCCGCGGCACCGTGCACGCCCTGCCCTACACCGGCACCCTGCACCTGCTCTCGGGGAACACCTCGTGGCAGCTGGGCTTCATGCAGGTCGACGCGAACGACTCGTACGAGTCCACCTATGACGCACTTCCGAGGACGTTCAAGCCCGGACGTTCCTACCAGCACGTGTTCAACGTCGGTGTCTTCGGGCCGGATCTCCCGGAAGGCACCGGACTGCTCCGGGCCGACGAGGCGATCGACGGGCGGCTTCCGCTGTTCTCGGACAGCGAGGGGAACATCAGCAACAACCGCTCACCGATCGAGAGCGCGCGAACGTCCCTCTACCGCAACGGTGAGCTCGTCAACACCAGCTCCAACCCGATGGACGTCTTCTACATCGCGGAGAACGAGCGGGCCGACTACCGGCTGACCGTCTCGGTCAAGCGCGGCACGGTCGCCGACGTCTCCACGAGCATGACCACGAGCTGGACGTTCTCCTCCGAGTACGCTCCGGGGATCACCAAGCTCCCCACCTCCGTCGTGCGCTTCACCCCCGCCCTGTCCCTCGACAACACGGGCAAGGCACGGGCGAAGGTGTGGGTCCCGGTGACCGTCCGCGGCACCGCCGCGGGCAGGAACCTCAAGTCCCTGAGCGTGTGGGCCTCCTACGACAAGGGAGCCCACTGGCAGAAGCTGAGCGTGTGCGACGGCCGGGTTCAGATCACCAACCCCAAGGCCGGCGGCAGCGTGTCGTTCAAGGCCCAGGCCGTGGACAAGCAGGGCAACACCGTCGACGAGACCATCGTCGACGCCTACCTGACGAAGTAGCCCACGCGCGGGCCGGAACCGCGGTCCAGGGCTCGTGCCCTCCGTGGTTCCGGCCCGCGGACGTCGCTGCACCGACGGGCCCCGCAACGGCGGGGGCCTCTCCCGTCATGGCCAACGGGCGGCCTACCAGGCCACTAGGCTCGCCGCGTTCCCCAAGGGTTGCCCGAAACCCGTTGACGCAGCAGACAGCAGGTCACACCGCATCCCAGTGCTAAAGACGCCAAGAGCACCGCAGGGGACCGCGGCTGGCCATCGGCCGAGGTCGTGCTCTACTGGATGGCGCAGCGGTGTGGGTGTTCGGGGTTATCGGGGCAGGTGAAGATGTTGAGTTCGCCCCAGCGGCCCACGGTGATCTGGGTGGGGGTGGCGGTGTGGTGTAGGGGTTGTACCTGGTCCTCCTCCAGGGGCCGCCAGCTGCGGCTGCCGCCGTCCCACTCGGAGCTGTCGATGGTCAGCAGCAGGTGCATCGGTGTCGTGCAAGTCAGGCAGTCCATGGGGTACGGGGCGGTTGCGTGCCATGAGGCGAAGCCCCCCACGCGCCAGCCGGGCGGGATGGACAGGTCGTACTGGTAGGCGAGCCGCTCTTGTGTGGTCTCGCCTGCCGATTGCTCGACCCCTTGTTCAAGGGCATCTTCCCAGGTGTCGATCCGGGCGAGCAGTTTCTCGGGCAGCAGGCCGGCATAGGGGTAGGTGTCCACCTGCTCCGGGTGGAGCACGCAGGGCTCGGGCACGAAGCCGTCGGATCCGACGACCAGCGGCTGTGGTGGCGCGGTCAGTACCTTGCTGACCTCCCGTGACTGCCGCCAGCGCAGATGCACATTGAGGTCGTACCGGCTTGGGCCGTGTGCGTTGAAGGGGCACCAGAACACCTGGAGTAGATCGCAGTTACCCGGCCCCACCGGCAGGTCGGGGACATCCCCCCGGTACAGCTGCGCGAGGCCGATCATCGGCAGCGGGTCGGCCTCGGATGCCCCGGGGATCCGGTATTCGCGGTGCAGTTCGTGCAGGAGCTCCTGTTCTTCGTCTGTAGGGCCGGTGGCCTGTTCGCGGGCCCATGCAGCAGCCAGGATCTGCCGGTAGCGGTGGATGTCGGCTGGCCGTCGCCCCACCCGCGCCCGTGGGCCTCGTCGCATACCGGCCATGGCTCGTTCGCCGGCCACAGCATGGGACCGCCCACGGAACTGGCTACAGGCCGGGTGTGCCCGGCCGTGGATGAAGCCGGGTTGTCGTCCCCCGCAAAGCGCCCAGCTCCGGGAAGAGCGCCTCGACAACGACAGGGCGCGGCGGCGTGGTCCTCATCATGGCCGCGACCTTAGACATCTGACAACCCCGGCCATCAAGGACCCCGGCAGCGCCCCCTCGCACCGGTGCCGGCGACGCCTTTCCTGCCGGCAGAAAGCCGAACGGGCTTGGGCTGCGCCCCGGCTCGGCCTCCCGTGGGCTGAGGCCGCAGGGCCAGGTGCACCCTCCCGCATCCCCAGGATGGTGTGCAGCCAGTCCGGATTGTCAGTGGTGGGGGCAAGGATGTTCGTGTCATGACAGGCGATCAGGGAGGGGCAGGCGTGAAGAGCACGAGGAGGGCCGTGGTGGCCGCGGTGCTGGCGGCCTTTGTGGAGGCTGGGGCGGGCCCGGCGATGGCGGTGGCTGCTGGTGCGGCCGGCATGACCGGTGCCGACGCTGTGGCGACGTCCGTGGCGGCTGGGGGACTTCTTCCGCGTCCGGGTCCGGAGGGTCTGGTGTGGGTCGAGGAATGGCGGGGCGATGGGGGAGTGGTGTCCGGGGGAGCGTGGGAGGGACTGCCGACGGTGCTCACGGTTGCTTGCGAGGGCGGGGGCAGCGTGGCGGTGACGATGCACTGGCAGGGGGAGCAGGTAGCCGAGTTCCCGGTGGACTGTCCGGTCGGTAGCCCGGCGGTGGGTTCGGTGACGATGGATGCTGGTGTGGTGGGGTCGGGATCCTTCTCGGTGGGGGTTGACGCATCGGATGAGAACATCCGGTGGGCCCTGACGGTGACCCAGCCCGAATAACCCAGCCGGCCGGGCATCTCCTCGCAGCCGCAGCCGCAGCCGCAGCCGCAGCCGCAGCCGCAGCCGCAGCCGCAGCCGCAGCCGCAGCCGCAGCCGCAGCCGCAGCCGCAGCCGCAGCCGCAGCCGCAGCCGCAGCCGCAGCCGGAGGCACGGCGTGCGGAGGTGTAGAAGTCGGTGATGTCCCTCGCGGCGCGCTGGACCAGCTCGATCGCCAGGTCAGTCCGTGGCCACGTACAGCAGGGTCCGCGACATCCTCTCGTCGCCCAGCCGCACCGACGCCAGGCCCGGACGCTCCGGCAGCAGCACGTGCAGCGCCGGGACATCACCTGCCTGGATGGCCTCCACCGCTGCGATCGCCAGCGGATCGTCCGTACTCATCAGCGCCGCGTCACCCCCTCTTCCCTCCCCTGGGTACCACCTTTGGCACCCGTAGGCAGCAGACCCGGCGGTTGGCGAGCGGGCCGTCAGGCGATCGCGGCAGCCCCGTTCGGGGGATCCTCCGGCAACGGCAGAGAGATGGCGTCGCCCGGCAGGCAGGGCTTGGGCCGGGCGGCTCGCGGACGCTAGCGCCACCTGGCCCCGGGCCGCCGCCAGGGGCTGGGCAGGTGGGCGCGAGTCGCATGATCCGCAACGTCCATGCCACCCAGGTCAGGGCAACACCAGCAGCGACCAGCCCGGTCGACGGCAAAAACCCTGCGACCCGGCCGCCCGCCAGCAGTCCGACAACCACCAGCCAAGCCGCAACAGACCGACGCAGGCACCCGCGATAGGTGATGACAGTGCGACCGAGGCGGCGACGCTGCGTGGCCCCTGCCAGTGGAACAGGGTCTGTGCTCACAACGCAGACACGACGAACAACGCGCGGACCGACGGGAACAACCTGTACCCACCGCCACCTCCAGGGCCTGGAGCCCGGTGCTGTGCTCACCATCAAGGGGGGCTGAGCGTGGCAGGCCCGGCAAGAGCCACAGCACGGAGCGCTGCAGTACTTGGGTGGTCTGAGCCCGCCTCGTCATCGGTCCGCACGATTGAGCGGGAAGGCTCCGGCGTAGAAGTCCGACCGAGGCAGTGATCATCTAGGGCAGCTTTTCAGCACGTAGTGAAACGCCTGCCCGGCACCAGGCTCCCAGGCGTACCGCCAGGCCCCTCCTGGGGTGTTCTGTGCGTCGAGGATGACGAGGTTGAGACGACGCAGGTGGTAGCCGGAGGCGAGGCCCGGTCGGCCTACGCCGAAGGACGACCACCTGCGTCGTACGGATCACTTCTCGGTGCGGGCGAAGAGCAGCGCGACCAGGGCCAGGCCCACGACGCCGCCGACGAGTTGCATGCCGATGAAGCCGGGCACGGAGGCCGGGGCGATGCCGGCGAAGGTGTCGGAGAAGGCCCGGCCGATGGTGACCGCGGGGTTGGCGAAGGAGGTGGAGGAGGTGAACCAGTAGGCGGCGCCGATGTAGGTCGCCACGGCGACCGGTGCGAAGTGCAGCCGCTGTGTGCGGGCCAGGCCGAAGATCAGCAGCACCAGGCCCGCGGTGGCGACGACCTCGCCGAGCAGCAGATGCCCGGCGGAGCGGTCGTGGGTGGACCACTTCACCAGGGGCTCGGCGAACATGGCATCGGCCAGGATCGCGCCGGCGATCGCCCCGACGATCTGAGCCGGTATGTAGGCGGCGGCTTCGCGGGCTGTGACGCCGTCCCCGCCCTCGCGGCGGGAGGTCCACCACTCGGCGAGGGTGACGACGGGGTTGAAGTGCGCGCCGGAGACCGGGCCGAGCAGGGCGATGAGCACGCCCAGGCCGAAGACCGTGGCGATGGCGTTGGCCAGTAGTTGGACCCCCACGTCCTTGCTGAGCTCGGTGGCCTGGATGCCGGAGCCGATCACGATGGCGACCAGGGCCGCCGTGCCGACCAGCTCTGCGGCTGCCCGGCGGGTCAACGGGACACGCGGTGTGGGGACAACGGCGGGGGCGGATTCCGCCGTGATCACGGGGGCGGTCTCGGTGGCGCTCAACGGGACTCCTGTCGGCGAGGCGCGAGGGGGACGGGGATCAGGGGCAGGCGCGTTTGGTGTTGTTCTCGGCGGTGGCCCGCGCGGTGGCGGCCAGATCGGTGAAGGACCCGGCCAGGCTCTCGATGACCTCCGGCCGCAGCCGGTAGTACGTGAACCGGCCGCACGGCTCGGTCTCGACAACACCGGCCTCCCTGAGCACCTTCAGGTGGTTGGAGAGGTTGGTCTGACGGGCGCCCGTCTCCTCCACGAGATGCGTCGTGCACAGCGTCTCGCGGGCGAGCAGGCTCACGATCCGGAGCCTGAGCGGGTCCGCCAGAACCCGGATCAGATCAGTGTCGACTGACGTCAGCATGGGCTGATACTGTCACATCAGCCGGGGCTGATGCCAGCCCGGGCATCCCGTCGTAGACAAGAGAGACCACCGTGTCCGACAAGCCCTCCGTGCTCTTCGTCTGTGTCCACAACGCCGGCCGTTCCCAGATGGCCGCTGCGTGGCTCACCCACCTCGCCGGGGACCGCGTGGAGGTCCGCTCGGCCGGCTCCGCCCCTGCCGACCAGGTCAACCCGGCCGTCGTCGAGGCGATGAAGGAGGTCGGCATCCACGTGTCGGCCGAGATCCCGAAGGTGCTGACCGTCGAGGCGGTCCAGGCCTCGGACGTGTGCATCACCATGGGCTGCGGCGACGCCTGCCCCGTCTTCCCCGGCAAGCGCTACCTGGACTGGACGCTGGAGGACCCGGCCGGTCAGGGCGTCGAAGCCGTCCGCCCCATCCGTGACGAGATCAAGACCCGGATCGAGGGCCTGATCGCCGAGATCGCCCCGGAGCCGAAGGCATGAGCGAGCAGGTCCGCGAGGTCATCGTCATCGGCTCCGGGCCCGCCGGGTACACCGCCGCGCTCTACACCGCCCGCGCCTCTTTGAAACCGCTGGTCTTCGAGGGCTCGGTCACCGCTGGTGGCGCGCTGATGCAGACCACCGAGGTCGAGAACTTCCCCGGTTTCCGCGACGGCATCATGGGCCCGGACCTGATGGACGACATGCGGGCCCAGGCCGAGCGGTTCGGAGCCGAACTCGTCCCGGACGACGTGAGTGCGGTCGATTTCAGCGAGGACGTCAAGACCGTCACCGACTCCGAGGGCACCGTCCACCGGGCCAAGGCCGTGATCCTCGCCACCGGCTCGCAGCACCGCAGGCTCGGCCTGCCGAACGAGGGCGAACTGTCCGGCCGGGGCGTGTCGTACTGCGCCACCTGTGACGGGTTCTTCTTCCGCGAGCACGACATCGTCGTCATCGGCGGCGGCGACACCGCCATCGAAGAAGCGGCGTTCCTGTCCCGCTTCGCCAAGACCGTCACCATCGTCCACCGCCGCGACACCCTGCGCGCCTCCAAGGCCATGCAGGCGCGGGCCTTCGCCGACTCGAAGATCTCCTTCGCCTGGGACAGCGAAGTCGCCGCCATACACGGCACCAACGGCAAGCTGTCGGGCCTGACGCTGAAGGACACCAAGACCGGCGACACCCGTGAACTGCCCGTGACCGGCCTGTTCGTGGCGATCGGCCACGACCCGCGCACGGAGCTGTTCAAGGGCGTCCTCGACCTGGACGAAGAGGGCTACCTGAAGGTCGACGCGCCCAGCACCCGCACCGCGATCCCCGGCGTCTTCGCCGCCGGCGACGTGGTCGACCACACCTACCGCCAGGCCATCACCGCCGCCGGCACCGGCTGCGCGTCCGCCTTGGACGCCGAGCGCTATCTCGCCGCCCTTTGACGGTCGCGCGGACACTGACGGGCCGGCACCCGGTAGGGACGCCGGCCCGTCGAAGTCTTGGCCGACCGCGACCAGTTGAGGCCCCGTCATCCGTGTCCGACGCCGTCAGGGCTCGGATCTTCCTCGGAAAGCCGTCCGGGGGCGTCCTCCCGGAGGAACCGCGTCTGCCCGACGCCGAGGGTGGAGGCCCGCGCGCGGGCACGGCGGTCGGCGCGCCAGATCAGCGGGGTTCCGACTGCGGCGGGAAGTAGCCAGTAGGCCACAGTGGGCAGCCGATCCCAGACCGGCAGTTGAGGACCGTTGTCCACGTAAAACGCGGTCAGCATCGCGACGTAGGAACCGCCCATGCCGATGATGTGCGCCGCATCGCCGGACCAGCGTCGACGCCTGGCCGTACGCCCGAGACCTGCCCCGGCGAACGCCACCGAGCCGATCAGGAACAGGTGGTAGTCCTCGCGCGGGCGCATGGCCGTCAGGGCCGTGGCGGTGGCGAAGACCGCGCAGATCGCCCAGAGGTACACACCGCCGAAATTGCTGTGTCGCCCGCTGCCCTTGCGCCGCACCAGCGCAGCCGCCGCTCCGGCCACCACGGCCACCAGCGCCGCCACCACGTGCACAGCCAGGAAGCCCAGGAAGACCGGCGATGTCTCCGGCACGTGGAGCCCGAAAAGGTCCATCCGTCGGCCCCTGAGTAGTGTGGCTACCTATATAGGAACGCTACTGCTCGGTATCTGGTCCGGGAGCCCTGGACCAGTAGCGTCACTACGCATGAGGGCAGAAGTACTGAAAGGTCACTTGGATGCCTTGCTGCTGGCCACGCTCGAAGAGGGCCCCCGGCACGGCTATGCGGTCAAGGAGGCACTGCGCGACCGCTCGGCCGGACGCATCGACCTGCCCACCGGCACCGTCTATCCGGCGCTGCGCCGCCTGGAGGAGTCCGGTCTGATCAGCGGCACCTGGGACACCGACGGCCCCCGTCCCCGCCGCAGCTACACGCTCACCAAGGCCGGCCACGCCGCCCTGGCCGGCGAGCGCACCGGCTGGCAGGAATTCTCCGCGCTCGTCACGACCCTGTTGGAGGGCCAGCCGTGGCCACGCTCCACCTGATCGGCGCCTACCTGGACGCTCTGCACGAGCGGCTGCCCGCGGACATCGCCGCTGAACTGACCGACGGCCTGCTCGCGTCTTACGACGACCTCCGCGACCAGGGACTCGCCCCCGACGCCGCGGCCGAGGTGGCCATCGCCGATTTCGGCACCCTCGAACAGGTCACTGCCGCTTTCGCGCACATCGCCCCTGGGCGCCGACTCGCCCGCGGACTGCTTGCCACCGGCCCCCTGGTCGGCGGCTGCTGGGCCACCGTGCTTGTCACCACGCCAACCTGGCGAACCATGCCCGCCGCCGCGCACGCGGCCCTGCCGCTGGCCCTGCTCGTCGTCAGTGCGCTCGCGGTCGCCTGGCGAGGACCGTACCGCCGCATCCGGCCCGCTGCGATCGCGGCCGGTACCGGCCTGGTGGCTCTCGACGCCGCAGCGCTGACCATGTTCGCCCTACTCGCGCCGACGCTCACCGGCCCCCTCGTGCTCGCGGCCACCGCAAGCGCCTGTCGGCTCGCCCTGACTCTGCGCGCACTTCCGCGCCTCCGCCCAATCGCCTGACGTTCCCTCCACTCGTGAAGGCAGGGCGATCCTGTGCCCAGGGCCCGATGGCTGTACCTGGGTACCGGATGCAAGTCCCGTCCGAGCACCCGTGCACGTGGCCCCGACCGACAACCGACATGCGCCTGCGGCAACAGGGAAGGTCGCGTTGCCGGGCACGGCGAGGACTGCTGCGCCGCCCCGGCTGCAACTGGTGACGCCCTGGCGCGGACGGGCGCCAAGTCACGAGTTTTCGCAGATGGTAGATGGCGGTGAGAGCGTGGGCCTGAGGGCTGGTGGAGTGCGTGGCCCAGCTCGCGGAGACCAAACGCTGACGACGAACCGGGCGGCTCGTCGGAGCCTCAGGCCGCCGCGGCGCCAGCCAGAAGCTTGCTCATCGCGGCCACTACCGACGGTTCGACGCGGTAGTAGACCCATGTGCCGCGTCGCTCGGAACTGAGCAGACCGGCTTCCTTGAGCTTCTTCAGATGGTGGGAGACGGTCGGCTGGGACACGCCGACGTCGGAGATGTCGCACACGCACGCCTCGCCGCCCTCGTGGGAGGCGACCGCGGAGAACAGGCGGAGCCGGACCGGGTCGCCGAGAGCCTTGAACATCTTGGCGGCCCGCTCGGCCTCCTCCGCGTCCAAGGGCCGTTCGGTCAGCGGCGGGCAGCACGGCACGACGACCTCGGAGTCCAGGACCGGCAGCAGCTCCACATTCGACATACGTCTATGTTGACATACGTCGAACTATAGAGGCGAGGGGCCGACCTCGCCGGTGCGGACAAAGCGTCCGGCCGGTCTGTGGGCTGTGGCGGCACAGGCCCTGCCCGTCCCGCGCACCGCGTGCACGACCCGGCTATCGCGGCCTCGATCCGCTCCACGGATGAATCTTCTGATTCCATGGATGTCTATGTTGACGTTCGTCGAAGCAACTGCAATCCTGGCGGCGCAAAGCATGTATCGACAGATGTCGAAACACCGAGGAGTCGTCGTGAACGCGCCTGTCACCACCGAGCTGCCTGTCGTCGTGATCGGAGCCGGGCCCGCAGGGCTTGCCGCTGCCGCCAACCTGGTGGAGCGAGGTATCGAACCCCTGGTGCTGGAGGCCGGCCCGGTCGCAGGCAGCGTGGTGCGCGAGTGGTCGCACGTGCGGCTGTTCTCCACCTGGGCCGAGGTCACCGCCCCGGCGGCGGAGAAGCTGCTCGCCCCCACCGGGTGGGTCCGCCCGGACGGCGCCACCTACCCGACGGGCGGCGACTGGGCCGAGCAGTACCTGCAGCCGCTCGCCGACGTCCTGGGTGACAAGGTCCGCTACGGAACCACGGTGACCGGGGTCTCCCGGGCCGGACGCGACCGGATCGTGGACGCCGACCGGGAAACGCAGCCGTTCGTGGTGCAGATCGCACACGCCGACGGCCGTGAGGAGCGCGTCACCGCCCGCGCCGTCATCGACGCCTCCGGCAGCTGGGCCGTGCCCAGCCCGGCCGGCGGCAACGGACTGCCAGCCCTGGGCGAGAGGACAGCGGCCGACCGCATCACCTACCGCGTCCCGGACCTGAACGACCCTGCCGTGCGCGCCCGCTACGCGGGCAAGCGCACCGCCGTGATCGGCTCCGGCGCCTCCGCCTTCACCGCCCTCGCCTACCTCGCCGACCTGGCCAAGGCCGACGACGGCGCCGGCACGCACGCCGTGTGGATCCTGCGGCGCGGCATCTCCGGTGACACCTTCGGCGGCGGAGCAGCCGACCAGCTCCCCGCCCGCGGAGCCCTCGGCCTGGCCGCCAAGGCCGCCGTCGACAACGGCCACGCCAACGCCGTGACCGGCTTCCGCACCGAAGCCATCGAACGCCACACCGACGGCCGCCTCGTCCTGGTCGCCGAAGACGGACGCCGCCTGGAACCCGTCGACGAGGCCATCGCGCTGACCGGGTTCCGTCCCGACCTGACGTTCCTGTCGGAGATCCGGCTCGGCCTGGACGAGCGCCTGCAGGCCCCGACCGCCCTCGCCCCGCTGATCGACCCCAACCTGCACTCCTGCGGCACCGTCTACCCGCACGGCGTGAACGAACTGTCCCACCCCGAGCAGGACGTCTACCTGGTCGGCATGAAGTCCTACGGCCGCGCCCCGACCTTCCTGGCCATGACCGGCTACGAGCAGACCCGCTCCGTCGCCGCCGCCATCGCCGGCGACCGCGAGGCCGCCGAACGCGTCGAGCTCACCCTCCCCGACACCGGCGTGTGCGGCGGTGCCGGTCTGTTCGACCAGCCCGACACCACCCAGGACGCAGGTGGCGGCTGCTGCGCTGCCCCGGCTGTCCTGCAGATCGGTATCGGCGCCCCCGCCACCAGCGGCGGCTGCTGACACCCACCCACCCGGAGAGAAGAGGCACGTCATGTCCCGCGTACAGCTCGCCCTCCGCGTCCCCGACCTTGAGGCGTCCATCGCCTTCTACACCAAGCTCTTCGGCACCGAACCGGCCAAGCTCCGCGAGGGCTACGCCAACTTCGCCATCGCCGAACCCCCGCTCAAGCTCGTCCTGTTCCGAGGCGAGCCCGGCGAGGACACCCGCATCGACCACCTCGGCGTCGAAGTCGCCTCCACCGACGACGTCACCGCCGCCACCCGCCGACTCGACCAAGCGGGCCTGGCCACCACCGAAGAGACCGACACCTCCTGCTGCTACGCCCTGCAGGACAAGGTCTGGGTCCACGGCCCCGGCAAGGAGCCCTGGGAGGTCTACGTCGTCAAGGCCGACGCCGGAGACCTGACCAAGCAACCGGCCGGCACCTGCTGCAGCACCGACGCCACCCCGGCCGAACCCCAGGCCTCCGCAGTCGGCGGCTGCTGCTGACCACGTGACCAACCTCCCATCACGCGCGGCCTGGACCGGAGAAGGGGGCCGGTCCAGGCCGCGCGCCGCCCTGCCCGCACTCTGCCTCACGCAGATCGCCGGCTGGGGCGCCGTCTACCACGCCTTCCCCGGCCGCGGCGGATACTCGCACCCGGCCAGCACGCCCTCAACCGCCCCCGCGAACGCCGTCGCCCCGCGGCCGGTGCCCGCTCCACCGAGCCCCGCTGATCATTCAAGGGACAGCACCCTGGCGCCCTTCGCCGGGCCGGATACCGCTCAGGCGTCGGCGGTGGGACGCGCAACGCGGTCATACGCCGTCTCCTGCGGCTTCGGGCCCGACTCCCACACCAACAAACAGCACACTGCCGGTGGTGCTCGTGGCCGCTGAGGGGCGGGCAGCCACCCGTGGCGCCTGCCTCATCTCTTCGTCCCGGCGGTCACCGGCCCCGGCGGGTGTGCCGGGAGATGGCCGCGAGACACTCGGGACGACGACCGGGGGCGGCGGGGGTGTGATGGGTTGGGAGTCGGGGCTGGCCCGGCTGGCTGCCGGCCTGCTGATCGCACCGGTGACTGCACCGGTCGGGGTCTCGGGGGTGATCCTCCTGCTGCCGGTGCAGTTGAGTGTGCTCGGCGTGCCCAGCCCGGCGGTCACCCCGACCAATTTGCTGTTCAACGTCGTGGCCGGTCCCGGAGCACCGGCCCGCTACCACCGTGACGGTCTGGTGCACGGACCGCTGTCCCGCCGGCGGGTCCGCGGAACGCCGCCGGGCGTCGTCGTCGGTGCGGTCATCCGCGTCATCGCCGTTCCCGGCCCCGCCGTCTTCCGCCTCCTGGTGGCAGCCCTGCTGCTTCCCCTGGGCACCTGGTTGTGCGTTCGCGCGCTACGGCCCGCCCGGCGGGCAGACGGGCGGCCTTCCGCCCGCGCCGTGACCCGCCCGGCCTTCGTGGTCGGAACCGAGGCGGGATCTACGGCATCGGCAGCGGCTCCCTACTCGGCCCGCTTCTCGTGGCGCGTGGCATGCCCGTCGCGCAGGTCGCCCCGGCCGCGCTCGCCTCGACCTTCGTCACCTCACTGGCAGGTGCCGGCACCTCGCGTTGCCGTCGCTCGCCGGCTCCGACACCACTGCTCCGAACTGGTACCTCAGGCTGGCCTGCGGACTCGGCGGCCTCATCGGCGGTCACCTCGGCGCCCGGCTCCAGCCCCGACTGCCCGAGACCGCACTGCGTTTGACGCTGGGAACCCTGGCCGTGGCCCTCGGTGCCCTCTACGCCGCCCAAGCGGTGCACTGACCGTGTGCTCTCGCTGCTGAGACGGCGGCCACCACACGCTCAAAAATACCCCCCGGGGTATCTGTTACGGTGGTCAGTAGATACCCCCGGGGGTAAAAACGTGAGGAGGGAGAGGACCGTGTTCTTTGCCGACACCCTGGAGACCGAAGGTCTGGGAAACCGCAGCTACCTGGTGGGCGGAGCCCGCTGCGCGGTCGTGGTGGACCCGCCGCGGGACATCGACCGGGTGATGGCCGCGGCCGCCCGGCACGGGGTGCAGATCACGGCAGTCGCCGAGACGCACCTGCACAACGACTACATCACCGGCGGCCTGGAGCTGGCCCGGCTGACCGGCGCCCGCTACCTGGTGCCCGCCGGGGCGTCGGTGGCCTACGCGCGGATCCCGGTGACCGACGGGGACGCGGAGCACATCGAAGACGGGCTTGTGCTGCGTGCCGTGGCGACCCCGGGCCACACCCCGCACCACACCTCCTACGTGCTGGAGGAGAACGGGCGAGCGGTGGCCGCCTTCACCGGCGGGTCGCTGCTGATCGGCAGCGTGGGACGGCCCGACCTGGTGGAGCCGCGCCTGACCGGACAGCTGGCCCGGGCCCAGCACGCCTCGGTGCACCGGCTCGCCGCAGAACTGGACGATGAGGTGCCGGTGATGCCCACGCACGGGTTCGGCAGTTTCTGCTCCTCCACCCAGTCCGGGGGCGAGCACAGCACCATCGGCGCAGAGAAGGCGTCCAACCCGGCGCTGGTCCAGGACGTGCAGAGGTTCGTGGTTGGGCTGCTGGCCTCACTGGATGATGTGCCGGCCTACTACGCGCACATGGGTCCGGCCAACGCCGCCGGTCCCGTGCCGCTGGACCTGACCGCGCCGCAGCATGCCGAGGCCGGCGAGATCGCGCGGCGCCTCGCGGCGGGGGAGTGGGTCGTCGACCTCCGCAGCCGGGTGGCCTTTGCCGCCGGTCACCTGGCCGGGGCGTACAACTTTGAGGTCGAAGGGCAGCTGGCGACATATCTGGCGTGGATGATCCCGTGGGGCAAGCCGGTGACGCTCCTGGCCGGCAGCGCCGAGGCCCTCGCCCGCGCCCAGAGGGAACTGGCACGCGTGGGCATCGACCGCCCGGCCGCGGCCGCCGTCGGCTCACCGGCCGACTGGGTCACCGCACACGACCAGCTCGTGTCGTTCCCGCGGGCGAGGTTCGCCGATCTGGCCGCTGCACGCGAGCATGCCGAGGACACCGTGGTTCTGGACGTGCGCCGGGACAGCGAGCGGGCCGGTGGATGGATCAAGGGCAGCGTGCACATCCCCATTCACCAGGTCCACCAGCGCCTGAACGAGGTGCCCGCGGGCACGGTGTGGGTGCACTGCGCGGGCGGGATGCGCGCGGCGATCGCCGCGTCCGTTCTCGACGCCGCCGGCCGGTCCGTGGTGGCCGTCGACGACGTCTACGTAGCCGCCGCCGACGCTGACCTCCCGCTCGTCACCCCTGCCCGGATCTGACCGCACCGCCTGCCTGCCTGCCGCCGCCCCGAGTGGCCGGCAGAGCAGGAGCACCCAAGGACCAACGCCATGCTCTTCCCCCGACGCAGTCCCGGCCGCATTCTTGCCGCGCCGGCCCCGCACATGTCCCGCGCATGCCCGGCGGCGGGCAGCGTCACATGACCGCGCTGATCCTCGCCCTGACAGCCGGCGCCACCGTCGGCCTGGCGCTGGGCTCGCTTGGCGCGGGCGGCAGCATCCTCACGGTCCCGGCGCTGATCTATCTGCTGGGCTTCACCCCTGCTGCGGCGACCACCGCCAGTTTGATCATCGTGGTCGTCACCTCGCTCACCGCAGTGCTGGCTCATGCCCGCGCAGGGGCGGTGCGCTGGCGGGCGGGCTTGCTGTTCGCGGCGGCCGGTCTGCTGCCCGCGGCAGCCGCCGGGGCGGTGTCCGCGCGTGTTCCCGCCCCCGTGCTGACGCTGGCTTTCGCCGTGCTTGCTGTGCTGGCCGCGCTGCGCATGCTGCGCCGCCGGACGCCACCGGTGAACGTGGCGGTGTCGGCACGCCGCGCGGCGACGGCCGGGGCCGGGCTGGGCGCGGTGACCGGATTTCTCGGCGTGGGCGGTGGGTTCCTCGCCGTCCCGGCGCTGGTGACCGTCCTGGCGGTACCGATGAGCGCGGCCGTGGGCACCAGCTTGCTGGTCATCATCGCCAACGCGCTGGCGGCCCTGGTGGCCCGGGCGGCCACTGCCGCCACCTTGGACTGGGCCCTGGTGATGCCGTTCGTCGCAGCCGCAGTCCTGGGCGCCTGGGACGGCAAGAGGCTCAGCGCCAAGGTCTCACCGGCGACACTGCAACGCGCCTTCGGATGCCTGCTGATGACCGTGGCCGTGGTCATGGGGATCGGAGCACTGCGATGACCGCCGTACGTGGCCTGTCGCAGCCGCCAGGAACCCCGGGCCACGGCAGGCCGGGGGCTCAGGCCAGCGACAAGAAGAGCTTCTCCAGGCGGGCCCGCATCTGCGCGGAGTCCCGCACCGCCGGGTCCTCACTGGTCATGCACTGCTGCAGGCCCGTCGCGATGAGCGAGAAACCGGCACGGTCCAGAGCACGCGAGACGGCAGCCAGCTGCGTGATGACGTCCTCGCAGTCCCGGCCCTCCTCAATCATCTTGATGACCCCCGCGAGCTGGCCCTGAGCCCGCCGCAACCGGTTCAGCGCCGACTTCAGCTCGTCGGCACTCATGTTGAGTTCCACGCAACCTCCCAAATACCCCCGCCCGTATCTTAACGCTCACTGAAAGGCATGGTTCCGTGACCGCCCCCACCGCACTCTCCCCAGGCCAGGCCACCGCCCGCTACGGCGACTTCACCGTCATCGACGTGCGCACCCCCGGCGAATACGCCACCGGCCACCTGCCCGGCGCCCACAACATTCCTCTGGATCGCCTGGAGGAGGCCGCCGACGCGCTGAAGACCGTCGCGGCCCGCACACCCCTGCTGATGGTGTGCGCCTCCGGGAACCGCTCGGCCAAGGCCTGCGCCCAGCTGGCCCGCCTGGGCATCGAGGCCGTTACCTTGGACGGCGGCACGAGCGCCTGGCGGGCGGCCGGCCACGACGTCGAGCGGACCGCCGGAGCCCGCGCAACCTGGCCCATGGACCGCCAGATCCGACTGGCCGCCGGGTCCCTGGTGGTCATCGGTTTTCTGACCGGACTGGCCTGGTTGCCCGCGCATTGGATCTCCGGCGCTGTCGGTGCCGGACTGGTCTTCTCGGGAGTGACCAACACCTGCGGCATGGCTGCTCTCTTGGCCAGGCTCCCCCACAACCGGGCCCCCAAGAGCGGAACCTCCGCGTTGTCCGTGCGTGCCGAGACCGCGGAGACCAGTCATGGCTGACCTGCCGCCCAACACCGACCCCGCTGGCTCCGCGTTCGACGTCACCGAGGGCGGTATGCCGCGGTGAAGGTGTTCGACGTCATCGCATCGCTGCTGACCGGGCTGGTCCAGTCATGGGGCAGCGCCTGGGTCTGTTCCGGCATTACCGGGTCTTGATAAAGCTCGTGATGACCGTCCTTGCCACCGTTTTGCTGCTGGTGCACATGCGCACATGCAGGTTGTCGACCGTGTGGCGGGCGCGGCAGCAACGTCTGCGCTGTCCGGGTCCGATCAGGAGCGGATGCGGGTGCAACTGGTGGTTGACGCGGGGGCTGCCCTGGCGGTGCTGCTCGTGGCCGTGGCGCTGTCGGTGTACAAGCCGCGTGGCAAGGCCAGTGGCCTGCGGCCGGATCCGGGCGGACGAAGGCTCGGGTGATCAGGTGGATGGGCCGGCGAGGATCTTCTTGCAGGACAAGCGGGTGTCGCTGATTGGCGGCTGGAGTCGGGGGACGGACTTCACCGCGGTGACTGCTACACGCGGTTTCGCCGGCGCTGCTGCGTTGCTCACCGCGGGTGGTTTCCCTCCTGGTGCTGGCCGCCTGACGGGGGACCGTAGCGGCCCGGTTCGGCGTCGAAGGCGGCCGCGCACTTGGGGGAGCAGAACCAGTTGCTTTCCTCAGCGCTTTCGCGGCGGTCGGTGGCGGCTGCCGGGTCGATGCGCATCCCGCACACCGGGTCCACCACGGTCCCCTGGCCGGGTTGTCCGGGCCAGTCCGGTGACCGGCCGGCAGCGGATTCGACCTGCGGTTGAACGCCCGTCGGCCGCGGGGCGGGCGGGTGCCAGCGGCGCAGGCGGGAGGCGTTGGTGACCACCGAGAGGGAAGACAGGGCCATGGCGGCGGCGGCGATGATCGGGCTGAGACGGATGCCCCACAACGGGTACAGGACGCCCGCGGCGACGGGCACCCCGACAGCGTTGTAGATCAGCGCGCAGAACAGGTTCTGGCGGATGTTGCGCATGGTGGCCCGCGACAGCCGGATCGCGGTGACGACGCCGGTCAGGGAGCCGGAGATGAGGGTGACGTCGGCGGCCTCGATGGCCACGTCGGTGCCGGTGCCGGCGGCCAGGCCCACATCGGCGGCGGCCAGTGCTGGGGCGTCGTTGATGCCGTCGCCGACCATGCCCGCCGTCCGGCCTTCCCCCTGCAGGCGGCGGATCTCGTCGGCCTTGTGCTCGGGCAGGACCTCGGCCAGCACCCGGCTCACGCCGACCTGCTCGGCGATGGCGGCGGCGGTGCGGGCGTTGTCGCCGGTGATGATGACGACCTCGATGCCCAGCCGGCGCAGGGCGGCGATCGCGGCGGCAGAGTCGTCCTTGACGGTGTCGGCGACGGCCAGCAAGCCCGCCGGACGGCCGTCGACGGCAGCCAGCACCGGGGTCTTGCCCTCGGCAGAGAAAGCGGCCGCGAGGGCAGTGAGGCCGGAGGTGTCGATGCCGACGTCGCCGAGCAGCCGGGCGGTCCCGACCAGCACGGGCCGGCCCTCGACGGTGGCCTGCACCCCCTTGCCGGTCACCGAGTCGAACCCGGTCGCCGCGGGCCAGGACACAGCGCGTTCGCGGGCGCCGTTGACGACGGCCTGCGCGAGCGGGTGCTCGCTGTCCGCCTCTGCTGCCGCCACCAGGCGCAGCAGTTCACCCTCGCCGAACCCGTCGGCGGTGTGCACGTCGGTCAGGACGGGTTTGCCCGCGGTGACGGTGCCGGTCTTGTCCAGCACGATGGTGTCCAACTTGTGCGCGGTCTCCAGGGCCTCGGCGGAGCGGATCAGGATTCCCGCCTGTGCGCCCTTGCCGGTGCCGACCACGACCGACAGCGGTGTGGCGAGCCCCAGCGCGCAGGGACAGGCGATGATCAGCACCGCCACGGCGGACACCAGCGCGAGTGTCAGCGCCGGCGGCGGCCCGAGGGTGAACCACACCGCGAACGTGGCGACGGCGATCGCGATGACGACGGGCACGAAATAGCCCGAGACCGCGTCGGCCAACCGCTGGATGGGCGCCTTGGACGCCTGGGCGGCCTGCACCAGGCGGATGATCTGCGCGAGCATCGTGTCGGCGCCCACCTTGGCGGCACGAACCCGCAGGGAACCGGTGCCGTTGACGGTCGCGCCGATCACCGTGTCCCCAGCGCGCTTGGTGACCGGCATCGGCTCCCCGGTGACCATCGACTCGTCCACCGCCGAGGCTCCGGACAGGACCTCGGCGTCCACCGGGATCTTCTCCCCGGGCCGGATCACGACCTCGTCACCGACGGCCACCTCCTCCACCGGTATCTCCGCCTCGGAGCCCTTGCGGACCACCCGGGCGGTACGCGCCTGCAGGCCCAGGAGCGCGCGGATGGCCTCACCGGTGCCGGCCTTGGCCCGTGCCTCCAGCAGCCGGCCGAGCAGGATCAAGGTGAGGATGACACCGACCGCTTCGTAGTAGACCTCGCGCAGGTCGCTGGGCAGCAGGCCGGGAGCGACCGTCACCAGCAGGCTGTAGCCGTACGCGGCGGTCGTGCCCAGCGTGATCAGCGAGTTCATGTCGGCGCCGCGATGACGCAAGGTCAGCCAGCCGATGGAGTGGATCGGCCACCCGGTGTAGAACATCACCGGCGTGATCAGTACCAGTTGCAGCCAGTGGTTCAGCAGCCAGCCCGGCACCCACTGGGCGCCGAACAACTCGTGTGCCATCACCGCGAAGAGCACCGGAAGGGTCAGCACGGTTCCGACGGCGACCCGACGCGTGAGGTCTGCGATCTCCGCCTGCCGCTCGGCGGCATCCGCGGCCTCTGCCTCAGCCGCCGCCCTGCCCTGATCGGGCGGGCCGCCACCCGCAGCAGGTTCTGGCGCGGCGGGGCCCGCCGGGACCGGACCCGACGGCGCCGTGGTGCTGCCGCCGCCGGGGGAGGGGAGGGTGGCTTCAAGGCCCTCGGCGGGCTCGACCAGGAGCGTGCCGTGGATCATGTGCATCCCGCAGTTGAAGCTGTATGAGCCGGCCTGGTCGGGGCTGAGCCGCACCGCGGTACGCGTGTGCGCGGGCAGTCCTGCACCGATCTTGAAGTCCGGGAAGACCACGCGGGAGGTGCACTCCCCGGACTCCTGCCGGTCGAAGACGACCTCCACCGGGGTTCCCTGGCGCACGCGGATGACATTGGGGCTGTAGCCGCCCCGCACCGTCACTTCCACCCGCTGCATGCCGTCCTCGAGCCGGGCGTTACGGGCGCGACGCGGCCCGAAGAAGAACCAGCCCAGCGCAGCGATCAGCACGATGGCGGCGACGATCACGATCACATCGAGAACACCCATGGCACGTTCGCCTTCCTCGATACCTCCCCCGTCCACTGTGCCTCCGGCTACCCCCACCCGGTATGGGCTGCCCGGCCCAACACCGGGGAACATCGGCCTCCTGCGCCCCGCGGCTGCAGGCGAGAAGGTGGCCGTAAGCAACGGACCACCGCAGACGGTCCCTGGTGAACCGGAGAGGTGAGGGCGATGTTCTGGTACGGCCACGGCATCGGCGGCTGGGGCTGGTTCGCGATGGCGGTTGGCATGACCGTGTTCTGGGCAGTGATCATCACCCTTGCCGTGCTGCTGATCCGGGCCTTCGCCCGCCCCGACCCGCCGCAGGGACCCGCTGCCCCCAAC
>NZ_JARAVO010000070.1:0-38674 GCF_033792805.1 Streptomyces sp. PA03-1a | reverse complement strand
AGGCGGGGACGGCGAAGGCGGCGGCGAGGGCCGCCACCGCGACGGCTGCGGCTCCGCGTCTGCGCGCGCGTGAACGCGCGAACGCGGGCAGCCCGGTGTGCTGGGCCACGGGGTGTTCTCCTTGCGGAATCCGTGTGCGGACGGTTGTACCTCTGGGAGCCCACGCGCCATGAGCCGTGGCCCGGCGGCAGTGCCGGACCGTGAGCGGGACCGTACCTCTTACGCGCGGCTTACAGCAAGATGTCGCAAGGATTTCCAACGTGACATCCTCCGCGTCGACGGAGTGCGGATGACGCCCCGTCACATCCCGGTCCGCCGCGGCCGGTCGCCGAACACTATGAACGCAAAGGCCACGGCTCTGGACCCCCACCGCCTCCGTCCCCAAGCATCGGGGCCCGCGCAACGAAGCGCCGGACGACGACGGAAGGACGAGACGATGGTCACCGGGCACTCCCCCCACCGCCCCCGGTCCGGATCCGCACGACACCGCATCTCCGTGACGATCGCGGGCGTCGCCGCCCTCCTCGCCACCGCCCTGGCCGGGCCCGTACCGGCGTCCGCGGCCGACGGACCCGCCCCCGCCGACTGCCCGGCGGAGCTGGCGGCGGAGGCCACCTGCTACCGGGGCCAGGACGCGAACGGCGCCTTCTACGCCATGGCGGTCCCGCGCGACTGGAACGGCTCGCTGGTCGTCCACGCCCACGGCGGCCCCGACCTCGGCGACACCTCCGACCCCGAGCGCAGCACCGGGGACCTGGCGCGCTGGTCGGTCATGGTGAAGGTGGCTACGCCTGGGCGGGTTCGTCCTACCGCCGCGGTGGCTACGGCACGCGGATGGCGGCGAAGGACACCGAGACGGTGCGGCGGCTGTTCGTGGAGCGCTTCGGCGCGCCGCGCCTGACCTTCGTCCACGGCCAGTCCTGGGGCGGCGACGTGGCGGCCAAGGTCGCCGAGGTCTACGGCACCGGCCGGCATGCGCCCTACGACGGCGCCCTGCTGACCAGCGGCGTCCTGGGCGGCGGTTCACGCGGCTACGACTACCGGGTGGACCTGCGCGTGGTCTACCAGTACTACTGCCGCAACCACCCCAGGCCCACCGAGCCCCCGTACCCGCTGTGGATGGGGCTGCGCGCCGACTCGACGATGACCACCACCGGACTGCGCTCGCGCCTGCAGGAGTGCACCGGCTACGCCTCGCCCCCGCAGGAGCGCACCGCCCTGCAGCAGCGCAACCTCGACGACATCCTGGCGGTGACCAGGATCCCGGAGCGGACGCTGGAGTCGCACCTTCGGTTCGCGACCTTCACCTTCCGTGACATCGTGCACAACCGGCTCGGCGGCCGGAACCCGTTCGGCAACGGCACCGTCCGCTACACCGGCTCTCACGACGACGCGGCGCTCAACGCGGGCGTGGAGCGCTTCACCGCCGACCCCACGGCCCGCCGGGACCTGTCCTACGACAGCGACGTCACCGGCGCCGTGTCGATCCCCGTGCTCACCGTCCACGCCATCGACGACCCGACCGCCTTCGTCGAGCACGAGGCGGCCTACCGGGCCTCCCTGGAGGGCGCCCACCGCGGGCGGCTGCTGGTACAGAACTTCACGCGGGAGAGCGAGCACAGCGAGCTGAGCGACGCGGAGTACGCCGCCGCGATGCGGTCACTGGCGACCTGGGCGCGGACCGGCCGCAAGCCCACGCCGGCCTCGGTGGCGGCCTCCTGCCCGGCGTTCGACGCCACCTATGGCACGGGGTGCTTCTTCGAACCGGGGTACGTCCCGCGCCCCTACGCCTCCCGCGTGTACCCCCGCCCGGGGGCACGGCACTGGCCGGCGCTGTCCGCCGCCCAGGAGCGCGCGTGGAGCCGTCTGGACGGCGTGGGCATCGCACCCTGACCCCCTCCCACCTGCGGTCCCGCCCTTCCGAAAGGTCCCTGCAGAATCTTGCAGAAAGTTTCTGCAGGGGCCTTCCGTCCTGGCCGGAGCGGCTGTTACGTTCCTCTTCAGCCCGGTTCGGCCGGCCGGGGGTCCGCCCCTGACGGCGGGTCCCACGCGCCCGGCCGGCTGGACCGGTCGCCCCCGAGACGGAGGCGGGCCCAGGACCGACGAAGCCACCCCGCTGCGCCCCGCCCGGGGCAGGTCCAGGGCCCGCCTCAACACCCGCCGCGCATCAGGAACGGCCGGGGACGATCAGAGACGATGAGGGACGATCAGGAACGCCGGCCGGCGCCGGGCACCTGGCCCGTGGAGCCGCGGACGACCAGCTCCGTCTGGAAGACGAACTCCGCGCGCTGCACCGGGTTGCCGCCGATCTCCTCCAGCAGCGCGTTCACCGCGGCCGCGCCCATCGCCTCGACCGGCTGGCGGACCGTGGTCAGCGGCGGGTCGGTGAAGGCGATCAGCGGCGAGTCGTCGTAGCCGACGACCGACACGTCCCCGGGGACGGTCAGCCCCCGCTCCCGCACCGCGCGCACCGCGCCGAGCGCCATCAGGTCGCTGCCGCAGACGATGCCCGTGCAGCCCTTGTCCAGCAGCGCCCCGGCGGCCGCGTGGCCGCCCTCCACGGAGAAGAGGGTGTGCTGGACGTACTCCGCGGCCTGCTCCTCGCCGAGCCCGAGCAGGCTGCCCAGCGACTCGACGAAGCCCTCGACCTTGCGGTGCACCGGCACGAAGCGGTTGGGCCCGACGGCCAGGCCGATCCGCTGGTGGCCGAGCTCCACCAGGTGCTGGACGGCGATGCGCGCCGAGGCGCGCTCGTCCGGCGAGATGTACGGCCCGGCGATCGCCGGGTTGAAGCCGTTGACCAGCACGTAGGGCACGCCCTGGCCGAGCAGGCGGGCGTAGCGCTCGGGGTCGGCGGTGACGTCCGCGTGCAGCCCGGACAGGAAGACGATGCCGCGCACCCCGCGCTCCACGAGCGCCTCCACCAGTTCGTCCTCGGTGGAGCCGCCGGGGTGCTGGGTGCACAGCACCGCGGTGTAGCCGTAGCCGGTCAGGTTCTGCTCGATGACCTGGGCGAAGGCGGGGAAGATCGGGTTGTTGAGCTCGGGGGTGATCAGCCCGATCTGGCCGGCGCTGCGCTGGCGCAGCCGCACCGGACGCTCGTAGCCGAGCACGTCCAGTGCGGCCAGCACCTTCTGCCGGGTGGCGGGGGCGACCCCCGCCTTCCCGTTCAGCACGCGGCTGGCGGTGGCCTCGCTGACCCCCGCCTGGGCCGCGATGTCGGCAAGTCGAGCGGTGGTGTTCACAGTCCCCGACCCTATGCGACCGCGCCGCACGTCAAACGGCCCACCAGACGGTCGTGTCGGCCGGGAGGACGACCCCGTCCGCCGTGACCTCCACGGGGGAACTGGCCAGCAGCACCTGGCCCGGCGCGGGCAGCGTCACCGGAGTGCCGGTGGTGTTGACGGTGCACGCGAAGCCGGGCCGGCGGAAGGACAGCACGCCCTGCGGGGCGTCCTGCCACTGGACCGACTCGCCCGCGCCGAGGCCGTCCCGCTCGCGGCGCAGCCGCAGGGCGGAGCGGTACAGCTCCAGGGTGGAGTCCGGGTCGCCGGTCTGTACGGCGACGCTGAGCCCCGCCCACTCCGCGGGCTGCGGCAGCCAGCTGCCACCGCTGCCGAAGCCGTGGCTGGGGCCCTCGGCGGTCCACGGGATCGGCACCCGGCAGCCGTCGCGGAAGCCGTCCTGGCCGGCGGCGCGGAAGAACGCCGGGTCCTGACGGGCCTCGTCGGGCAGGTCGGTGACCTCGGGCAGGCCCAGTTCCTCGCCCTGGTAGACGTACGCGGAGCCGGGCAGGGCCAGCATCAGCAGGGAGGCGGCGCGGGCGCGGCGCAGGTCGTAGCCCTTCCCGTCGGGGGACAGCCGGGTCGCGTGGCGGACCACGTCGTGGTTGGACAGGACCCAGGTGGTGGGCGCGGCGACCGGGCGCATGGCGTCGAGCGAGCGGTCGATGACCTCGCGCAGCTCGACGGCGTCCCACTTCGTGCCGAGGTACTGGAAGTTGAAGGCCTGGTGCAGTTCGTCGGCGCGGACGTAGTTGGCGGTGCGCTCGACGGTGGGGGTCCAGGCCTCGGCGACGGCGATGCGCTCGCCGTCGTACTCGTCGAGGATGCGCCGCCACGAGCGGTAGACCTCGTGGACGCCGTCCTGGTCGAAGAAGGGCAGGACATCGTTGCCAAGGAGCTTGAGCTGCTCGTGGGCGCCGATGTCGGGCAGGCCGTCGGCCTTGACCAGGCCGTGCGCGACGTCGATGCGGAAGCCGTCGACGCCCATGTCGAGCCAGAAGCGCAGGATCGAGCGGAACTCGTCCTGGACGGCCGGGTGCTCCCAGTTGAAGTCGGGCTGCTCGGGCGCGAACAGGTGCAGGAACCACTCGCCGTCGGCGGCACGGGTCCAGGCCGGCCCCCCGAAGATGGACTCCCAGTCGTTGGGGGGCAGTTCGCCGTTCTCGCCCTTGCCGGGGCGGAAGTGGTAGCGCGCCCGCAGCGGGGAGCCGGGGCCCTCGCGCAGCGCCTGCTTGAACCACTCGTGCTGGTCGGAGGAGTGGTTGGGCACCAGGTCGACGATGATCCGCAGACCCAGCCGGTGGGCGTCGCGGATCAGGCCGTCGGCGTCGTGGAGGGTGCCGAACATCGGGTCGATGGCCCGGTAGTCGGCGACGTCGTAACCGGCGTCGGCCTGCGGCGAGGCGTAGAAGGGGCTCAGCCAGACGGCGTCGACGCCGAGGTCGCGCAGGTACGGGAGCCGCTCGCGGACGCCGGGGATGTCGCCCATGCCGTCGCCGTTCCCGTCGGCGAAGCTGCGGGGGTAGACCTGGTAGATGACCGCGTCTCTCCACCAGTCCGTGGTGGCCACGGGCTGGTCGCAGGAGTGGGGGTGACGGGTGGAGTCCGCCAGGTACTGGGTCATGGTGATCCCTTGGAAAAGTGGTTGCTCGTGCGGCGAGGGGGCGAGGCCCGGGCACCCGGCCGGTGGGCCGGGTGCCCCGGGTCGGACGACGGTCAGGACTTGGCCGCGCCGGCGGTGAGGCCGGTGACCAGGTGCCGCTGGACGACGTAGAAGAAGGCCGACGCGGGGACGGCGATGAGCACGGACGTGGCGGCCATCAGGTCCCACTGGTTGTCGTGCTCGCTGATGAAGGTGGTCAGCCCGACGGCGAGGGTGTACTTGTCGTCGCCGAGCATGAAGACCGAGGCGTAGGCGACCTCTCCCCACGCCGTGAGGAAGGTGTAGAAGGCCGCCACCGCCAGGCCCGGACGGGCCAGCGGCAGGACCAGCCGGTAGAAGGTGCCGAAGGGGGTGAGGCCGTCGACCCGGCCGGCTTCGTCGATCTCCTGCGGGATGGTGTCGAAGTAGCCCTTGAGCAGCCACGCGCAGTAGGGCACGGCGGTGGTGCAGTAGACCAGGATGAGCGCCCAGTACGTGTCCAGCAGACCCAGGTCGGCCAGGATGTTGTACAGCGGCACCATGAGGATGGCGACCGGGAACATCTGGGTCACCAGGAAGATCCACATCAGCTGCCGGTGGCCGGGGAAGCGCATCCGGGAGACCGCGTAGCCGGAGCTGGCGGCGATGAACACGCCCAGCACGCAGGTGCCGAGGGCGACGATCATGGAGTTCAGGAACCACTGCAGGAAGTTCGTGTCGCCGAGGACCTTGGTGTAGTTCTCGAAGCTGAACTTGCCGGCGATGTCGGCCGGGTGCAGGAAGTCGGTCTTGTCGGGGCCGAAGGAGACCCAGGCGATCCACAGCACGGGGAAGGCCGCGATGAGGCTCGCGGTGATCAGCACGCCGTGGATCAGCACGGACGCGCCCCGGCTGCGCTCGCCGCGGCCGGTGCGCCGGCGTACGGCCGCGCGGGCGGGGGCGGCGGTCGCGCCCTGGTCGGCCCCCGTGGCGGGGAGGTCTGCGGTGGTGCTCATGGGGGTGGCTGCCCTCTCTTGCGTCATGACGATGTCCTGGCCGGGGGCGGCCGTCAGGCGGCCGCGTTCTCGGAGCGGGCGAGCCAGCGCCGGTACACGGAGGCGAAGACGATGAGCATGGACAGGATGATCACGCCGTAGGCGGCGGACCCGGCGTAGTCACGCGGGTCCTGTCCGAAGCCGAGCCGGTAGGCCCAGGTCACCAGGATCTGGGCGTCCTGTCCCGCGCTCGCGCCGAACAGCAGGAAGATGACGACGAACTGGTTGAAGGTCCAGATGATGCCGAGCAGGATCACCGTGCTGCTCACCGAGCGCAGGCCCGGGAGCGTCACGAAGCGGAACCGCTGCCAGGGGGTGGCGCCGTCCATCTCGGCCGCTTCGTACAGCTCGGAGGGGATCGACTGCAGGCCGCCGAGGAGCGAGACCATCATGAAGGGGACGCCGACCCAGGTGTTGACCATGATCGCCGCGGTCTTCTGCCAGAAGGGGTCGCTCAGCCAGGCGGGCGTCGGCAGGTGCAGCGAGTGCAGGACCGTGTTCAGGATGCCGCCGTCGTCGGCGAGGATCAGCCGCCACGAGAAGACGGTGACGAAGGTGGGCACGGCCCAGGGCAGGATCAGGACCAGCCGGTAGAAGGTGCGGCCGCGGATCTTGCGGTTCAGCAGCATGGCGAGGCCGAGGCCGAGGCCGTAGTGCAGGGTGACGCAGACGGCCGTCCACACGATGGTCCAGGTGAAGTGCGGCCAGAACTGGTGGTCCGCCCCGGAGAGGATCTCCGTGTAGTTCTTCAAGCCCACCCAGGAGAAGGAGTCCGGGATGTGGTTGACGCCGATCGTCCGGCCGACGTTCTGGCTGTTGGCGTCGGTCAGCGACAGGTAGATGCCGCGGACCAGGGGGTAGAGCACCAGCAGGCCGATGACGGCGACCACCGGCGCCACCATGGCCCAGGCATACCAGTTGCGGTTGTACGACTGCCGGATGCGGCTGAGCGGACCGGGGCGCGGCGCCTCGCCACGCTTGGTCTTCCGGGTCCCGCCCTGGACGGCGACGGTCATCTTCGGCACCTTTTCGAGAGGTTCGCTAAGGGTGGTACGGCCGCCCCGCACGGCCGGGGGGCATGCGTGCGGACGCGGGCGGGCCGCCCGGTCCGCCCCCCGCTCGGGGGAGGCGGACCGGACGGCTCATGGCTGCCTTACTGGAAGTCCTTGACGAGCTTCTTGTAGGCGTCGGCGGTCGCGTCCAGCCCCTGCTGGGTGCCGGTCTTGCCCTGCAGGACGTTCGTCAGACCGGTGTTGAAGTCGGCGAACAGGGAGCTGTACTCCGGCAGCTCCGGACGCGGGCGGGCGACGTTGGCCAGGATGTCCTGGAACTCGGCGACGCCGGGAGCGGCCTTGACCTCGGCGGTGTAGGCGGAGGTGCGGGTCGGCAGGGTGCCGTTCTTCAGCGCGATCTTGGCCTGGGTCTCACCCGAGGTCATCCAGCCGACGAACTTCTGGGCGGCTTCCTGGTGGGCCTTGTCCGAGCCGGCGTAGACGGCCAGGTTGTGGCCGCCGGTGGGGGCGCCGGCCTTGCCGGTGGAGCCGGCCGGGACGGAGGAGATGCCCAGGTTGGCCTTGTCGGAGAAGGCCGCGCCCTTGTAGATGTTGGTCAGCTCCCAGGGGCCCTGGACGATCATGGCGACCTTGCCGTTGACGAACGCGTCCTGCATGTGGGCGTAGCTGTCGGCGGTCACATCGAGCTTGTGGACACCCGGGGCGGCGAGCACGGACTTGCTCGTGTCGACGGCCTTGACGGCCTCGGGTGAGTTGATCGTGATCTTCTTCGCCGCGGCCTCGACCATGTCGGTGCCCTCGCCGAAGAGGAAGGGCAGCTCGTAGTAGGAGTCGGCGCGGAGCCAGAAGCCGTCGACCTTGTCCTTGGCCTTGACGGCCTTGGCGACCGCCTTCAGCTCGTCCCAGGTGGCGGGGGCCTTGTCGAAGCCGGCCTTCTTCAGCAGCTCCTTGTTCCACATGAGCGCGAGGGTGTCGGTGACGATCGGGGCACCGTAGGTCTTGCCCTCGTACTGCGCCTGCTTGAGCAGGGACGGGTTGATGTCACCCTGGTCGGCCAGCGCCGGGGTGCCGTCCAGCGGCGCGAGGAACTGGGACTTCGCCCAGGAGGCGGTCCAGCCGACCTCGGCGCGGACGACGTCCGGGGCGCCCTTGCTGCCGGCGGCCGTCTGGAACTTGTTCTGGGCCTGGTCGAACGGCACGTTGACGTAGGTGACCTTGATCTTCGGGTTCGCCTTCTCGAAGTCCGCGATCAGGGCCTTGTAGGTCGGCGCCTCGTTCGTCGCGTTCGAGGTGTCCCACCAGGTGATGGTGACCGGACCGCCGGCCTTGTCACTGCCGCCGTCGTCGCCGCCGCAAGCCGTCGCCGCAAGCCCGAGCGCCGCAACCAGCGCGGTGGCCGCTATGCCACGCCGCATGTGATCTCCTCCAGGATGAAAGCCCGTGATGGTGCGGGGCGCGTCGCCGCGTCCCCCCTGCCGACTGCGCCTTTGCGGCCGCCGGGCTGTCGAGGAACGTAACAGGGATGAAAGCCCGACGAAAGACCTTGCTGCAAAGACTTGCAAGATCTTCCGATCGTTACATCTGCGTGTCCTCACAGTTGCCGACGGGAGACGTGACGTGGGACGCTCGCGCTCCTGGAAGCCGTTACGCGATCTTCCGCAAATTCTTGAAAGGCATTGCCGATCACGCGGTGGATCGGAATCATCGGCAGGGAACGGCGCCGACTCCCGAGGGACCGACATGACCCAAGAGCTCGCCCCCGTCATCCACGACGCGACCGACGAGACCCCGGCCGCCCCCGAGGGGGGCACACCCGGCTGGTGGCGCAGCGCCGTCATCTACCAGGTGTACGTACGTTCCTTCGCCGACGGCGACGGTGACGGCGTGGGCGACCTGCCCGGCATCCGGGCCCGGCTGCCGTACCTGGCGGAACTGGGCGCCGACGCGGTCTGGCTGACCCCCTTCTACGCCTCGCCCCAGGCGGACGGCGGCTACGACGTCGCCGACTACCGCACCGTCGACCCCCTCTTCGGCTCCCTCGCGGATGCCGACGCGCTCCTCCGCACCGCCCACGAGCTGGGCCTGCGGGTGATCGTCGACATCGTCCCGAACCACACCTCCGACCGGCACGCGTGGTTCCGGGCGGCGCTCACGGACCGGCGCGGGGGGCCGGCCCGTGAGCGCTACCACTTCCGCCCCGGCAAGGGCGAGCACGGCGAACTGCCGCCCAACGACTGGGAGTCGGTCTTCGGCGGCCCCGCGTGGACCCGGGTCGCGGACGGCGACTGGTACCTCCACCTCTTCGCGCCCGAGCAGCCCGACCTCAACTGGGAGCACCCCGAGGTCCGCGAGGAGTTCGACGCCATCCTCCGCTTCTGGCTGGACCTGGGCGTGGACGGCTTCCGCATCGACGTCGCCCACGGCATGGTCAAGGCGCCGGGGCTGCCCGACATCGGCCACAAGGAGCAGGTCAAGATGATCGGCTCCCAGGTGCTCCCCTTCTTCGACCAGGACGGGGTGCACGAGATCCACCGCGCCTGGCGCCGGCTGCTCGACTCCTACTCCCCCGGCCCCGGGCCGCAGGAACTGCCGTCCGAGCGCATCGGCGTCGCCGAGGCCTGGGCGCCCGACGCCGGGCGCATGGCGCTGTACGTCCGTCCCGACGAGCTGCACCAGGCCTTCAACTTCCACTTCCTGCAGTGCCCCTGGGAGGCCGGGGCGATGCGCGCGGTGATCGAGGAGTCCCTCGCCGCCACCGTCTCCGTGGGCGCCCCCACCACCTGGGTGCTCTCCAACCACGACGTGGTCCGGCACGTCACCCGCTACGGCGGCGGTGCGGCCGGGCTGCGCCGGGCCCGCGCCGCGGCCCTGCTGATGCTCGCGCTGCCCGGTTCCGTGTACGTCTACCAGGGCGAGGAACTGGGTCTGCCCGAGGTCACCGACCTGCCGGATGAGGTCCGCCAGGACCCCTCCTTCTTCCGGGACAACGGCCAGGACGGGCTGCGCGACGGCTGCCGGGTGCCCATCCCGTGGACCGCCGACGGCCCCAGCCACGGCTTCGGGCCGGCCGGCAGCTGGCTGCCGCAGCCCGCGGGCTGGGGCGGACTGAGCGTCCAGGCGCAGACCGGCGACCCCGACTCCACCCTGGAGCTGTACCGCTCGGCCCTGCGGCTGCGCCGTGAACTGCCCGGCCTCGGCGACGGGCCGATGCGCTGGCTGGACGCTCCCGAGGGGGTGCTGGCCTTCTCCCGTCCCGGCCTGGTGTGCACCGTCAACGCCCGTTCGGCCCCGGTCCAACTCCCCGTGCCGGGGCGGCCGGTGCTCTCCTCCGAGCCCGTGGCGTTCACCGGCGGATCCGTCCGTCTTCCGGCTGATTCGTGCATCTGGTGGGCGATCTGAGATGCGACCGGTACAGTCCAATCCTGTGACCGCAAGGCTTGCCGACATCGCAGCCCAGGCGGGGGTGAGCGAAGCGACCGTCAGCCGTGTCCTCAACGGCAAGCCCGGGGTCTCCGCCGCCACCCGCCAATCCGTGCTGGCCGCCCTCGACCTGCTGGGGTACGAACGGCCGGTGCGGCTGCGGCAGCGCAGCGCGGGCCTCGTCGGGCTCATCACCCCGGAGCTGGAGAACCCGATCTTCCCGGCCTTCGCCCAGGTCATCGGGCAGGCCCTGACCCGGCAGGGGTACACCCCGGTGCTGGCCACCCAGACCCCGGGCGGCTCGACCGAGGACGAACTCGTCGAGATGCTCGTCGAGCGCGGTGTCGCCGGGATCATCTTCGTCTCCGGACTGCACGCCGACTCCACCGCCGACGTGGAGCGCTACGACCGGCTGCACGGCCAGGGCGTACCGTTCGTCCTGATCAACGGCTTCTCCGGCAAGATCAAGGCGCCGTTCGTCTCGCCCGACGACCGCGGTGCCATGCGTCTGGCCGTCACCCATCTGGCGGCGCTCGGCCACGAGCGGATCGGCCTCGCCGTCGGTCCCAAGCGGTTCGTCCCCGTGCAGCGCAAGATAGAGGGCTTCCTGCGCAGCATGGAGGAGGTGCTCGGCATAGCCGCCGACGAGGCGGCCGGGCGCATCCAGCACTCGCTGTTCACCCTCGAGGGTGGTCAAGCTGCCGCCTCCGGCCTGATCGAGTCCGGCTGCACGGCCGTGGTGTGCGCCTCCGACATGATGGCGCTCGGCGCCGTCCGCGCCGCCCGGCAGCAGGGGCTGTCCGTCCCCGGAGACGTCTCCGTCGTCGGCTTCGACGACTCCCCGCTCATCGCCTTCACCGATCCGCCGCTCACGACCATCCGGCAGCCGGTCACGGCCATGGGCCAGGCCGCGGTGCGCGCGCTGCTGGAGGAGGTCGGCGGTACCCCGGCACCGCACAGCGAGTTCGTTTTCCTGCCCGAACTGGTCGTCCGCGGTTCGACGGCATCAGGTCCCAAGGCCGGGGCAGCCGTACCCGTACAGCAGTCGACCGGGAGGCGTACGCGGGATGCACGCAATCCCACCGGGGGTTGATCGGACGGCACCGGACCGCATGGCAGACTATCGCCCCATGGGGGAATCGACCGCGAAGACCATGGCCCACCGCAGTGACGCCGTACCACCGCGCTCCATCGATTCCCGTGACGCCGATGGAGCGACGACGGGCAACAGACTGCTGGCGCCACGCCGGCCCCGGCTGTGGTTCGAGATCCTGCTGATCGCCGTCAGCTACTGGATCTACTCACTGGTGCGCAACGCCGTGCCCGAGCAGCAGGACGACGCCATGCGGAACGCGGGCCACGTCTGGGGCCTGGAACGGTCCCTTGGGCTCGCCTTCGAACACGCGGTCAATCATGCCGTGAACTCGGTAACGTGGCTCATCGTCGCGATGAACTATTACTACGCGACGCTCCACTTCATCGTCACCCTCGCCGTGCTCGTCTGGCTGTTCCGCCGGCACCCCGGGCGCTACGCGCCGACCCGGCTGGTCCTCTTCGTGACGACCGGCATCGCGCTGCTCGGCTACTACTTCTTCCCCCTGGCGCCGCCCCGGCTGATGGAGGGCGGCGGCTTCATCGACACCGTGAAGATCCACCACACCTGGGGGTCGATGGCGTCTGGCGACCTGGCGCACGTCTCCAACCAGTACGCGGCCATGCCGTCGATGCACATCGGCTGGTCGCTGTGGTGCGGCATCACCGTCGCCATGCTCGCGCGGCGGGCCTGGGTGCGGGTGCTGGGCGTGCTCTACCCGGTGGTCACGCTGCTCGTCATCGTCTCCACCGCCAACCACTTCTGGCTCGACGCCGCCGGCGGCACCCTCTGCCTCGGCGTCGGCTTCGCCGCCTCCTGGGCGGTCTACGGCGGCCTCGCCTACCGGTTGCCGCGCCAGGTGCGCGTCGCCACGGCGTAGGCGGGCGGCGGGCGCGGACTACGTGGCGTAGAAGAGGCGCTCGACCACCGCGCGGGCCCGGCGCGTGGCTCGGCGGTACTCCTCGACCATGTCGCCCACGTGCCCCGGCTCGTAGCCGAGGTACCGGCCCACCGCGGCGAGTTCCTTGCCGTCACCGGGGAAGGTGTCCCCGGCCCGGGCCCGGACGAGCATGACGGCGTTGCGCATCCGGCTCGCCAGGATCCAGGCGGCGTCCAGGACTTCCGCGTCCTCGGCGAGGACCAGTCCCGCCGCCGCGGCCGCGGCCAGCGCCGGCCGGGTACGGGTGGTCCGCAGGCCGGGGAACTGCGCGCCGTGCTGGAGCTGCAGCAGCTGCACGGTCCACTCGACGTCGCTGAGCCCGCCCCGCCCCAGCTTGGCGTGGGTCGTCGGGTCGGCGCCGCGCGGCAGCCGCTCGGACTCCATACGGGCCTTGAGCCGGCGGATCTCGCGGACCGCCTCCTCCGGCAGCCCCTCGGCCGGGTAGCGCAGCGGGTCGACGAGGCCGATGAAGCGGGCTCCCAGGTCCTCGTCGCCCGCGACCGGTTCGGCGCGCAGCAGGGCGTGGCTCTCCCAGACCAGCGACCAGCGCCGGTAGTAGGCGGCGTACGAGCCGAGCGTGCGCACCAGCGGTCCGCTCTTGCCCTCGGGGCGCAGGTCGGCGTCGATGAGCAGCGGCGGGTCGGTGGTGGGGATCTGCAGCAGCCTGCGCAGCTCGTTGGCGACCTTGAGCGCGGCCTTGGCGGCCCGGTGCTCGTCGGTGCCCTCGTACGGCTCGTGGACGAACAGGACGTCGGCGTCGGAGCCGTAGCCCAGTTCGTGGCCGCCGAAGCGGCCCATCCCGATGACGGCGAACCGGGTCGGCAGGGGCTCCCCCTCGGCCACCTCGACGGCGTTGACCGCGGCCTGCAGGGCCCCGGTGACGGCGGCGGCGTTGAGGTCGGTGAGGGCGGTGCCGATGGCGTCGGGGTCGTCGCGGTGGACCCCGACGAGGTCCGCGGCCGCGGTGCGGAACAGCTCGCGGCGTCGGACCCCGCGTACCGCGGCGACGGCCTGCTCGGCGGAGTCCGCGCGGTGGACCGCGGCCAGCACCTCCTGGTCCAGCGCACCACGCGTGCGGGGCTGGAGCCCCTCGTCGTCGGCGAGCAGGGCGACCGCCTCGGGGGCCCGCATGAGCAGGTCGGGGGCGAGCCGCCCGGAGGACAGCACGCGCGCGAGGTTGACGGCGGCGGCGCCCTCGTCCCGCAGCAGCCGCAGGTACCAGGGGGTGCGGCCCAGGGCGTCGCTGACCTTGCGGAAATTGAGCAGACCCGCGTCGGGGTCCGCGGAGTCGGCGAACCAGCCGAGCAGCACCGGCAGCAGGGTCCGCTGGATGGCGGCCTTGCGGCTGACCCCCGAGGCCAGCGCCTCCAGGTGGCGCAGGGCCGCGGTGGGGTCGGCGTAGCCGAGCGCCTCCAGACGCTGCTTGGCCGCGTCCGGGGTCAGGCCCACCTCGCCGGGGGCGAGCTGGGCGACCGCGTCGAGCAGCGGCCGGTAGAAGAGCTTCTCGTGGAGGCGGCGCACCTCCCGCGCGTGCCGCCGCCACTCCCGCTGCAGCTCCGCCACCGGGTCCGCCCGGAAGCCCAGGGAGCGGCCGAGCCGCCGCAGGTCGGCCACGTCCTCGGGCACCAGGTGGGTGCGGCGCAGCTTGTGGAGCTGGATGCGGTGCTCCATCGTCCGCAGGAAGCGGTACGAGGTGTCGAGCGCCGCCGCGTCCGCCCGCCCCACGTAGCCGCCGGCGGCGAGCTGGGACAGCGCGGTCAAGGTGGTGCCGCTGCGCAGCGACGGGTCGGTGCGGCCGTGCACGAGCTGGAGCAGCTGCACCGCGAACTCCACGTCCCGCAGGCCGCCGGGGCCCAGCTTCAGCTCCCGGTCGAGGTGCGCGACGGGGATGTTCTCCACGACCCGGCGCCGCATCTCCTGCACGTCCTGGACGAAGTGCTCGCGTTCCGCGGCCTGCCACACCATGGGCGACAGCGCCTCGACGTACTCCTGCCCGAGCGCCGGGTCGCCGGCCACCGGCCGGGCCTTGAGCAGCGCCTGGAACTCCCACGTCTTGGCCCAGCGCTTGTAGTAGGCCAGATGGCTGGACAGGGTGCGCACCAGCGGGCCGCGCCGGCCCTCGGGGCGCAGGTTGGCGTCGACCTGCCAGATGCTGCCCTCGACGGTGGTGTCGGAGCAGATCCGCATCATGCGCGAGGCCAGCCGCGTGGCGGCCTGCAGCGCCTTGGCCTCCTCGGCGTCGGGGCGGGCCTCGGCCACGAAGATGACGTCGACGTCGGAGATGTAGTTGAGCTCGTGGCCGCCGCACTTGCCCATGCCGATCACCGCCAGCCGGCACAGCGCGGCATCGCCCGGCGCCTCCTCCTCGGCCATGGCCAGGGCCGCGCGCAGCGTCGCGGTGGCGAGGTCGGCGAGCTCCGCGGCGGTCTGCACCAGGTCGCTGGTGCCGCACACGTCGCGGGCGGCGATGCCCAGCATGCAGCGCCGGTAGGCGACGCGCAGCGACTCGGGGTCGTCGGCCCCCGCCAGCCCCCGTTCGAACTCCGTGGTCCCCGGGTGCAGGTCGGCGTGCTCGTAGGTGACCAGGGCGTGCCAGTCGCGCGGATGCCGGGTGAGGTGGTCGGCCAGGGCCACGGAGGCGCCCAGCACCCCGAGCAGCCGGTCGCGCAGCGGCTTGGCCGTGGTGAGCGTGTCGAGGAGGGTGCGCCGCTCCCCGGGATCGAGGGCCTCGAGGAGCCGTACGAGGGAGGCGAGCGCCTGGTCGGGGTCGGCCGTGGCGCCCAGCGCGTCGAGCAGGACCGGGTCGCTGCGCACCGGGGCGAGCTGCTCGCCGCCCAGCAGCGCCTCGGCGGCCACGGCGTCACTGAAGCCGTGCCGCAGCAGCCGCCCGAACCTGGTGTCCCGTCGCCCTTCCAGCACGCCGCCTGCCTTTCCCGGTGCTCCCGGCTGGGCTGATCCGCCCTAGAGAGAGTATCCGCCCTGCCCCGGCTCTGTTACCTGGCGTTATGGCCGGTTTCGGGGTGATCGTCCGGCGGTGTGAGCGCGGTCTGGTCCTTCTGGTATAAAGCGCTTGCTGTTTCAGAGGTTTAAGAAATCAACCAACGGTACCCACGGCTACCCAGGAGTGGGACGGGGCGGGGATAGAGAACATGCGGCGAATACGTCTGCGCGGGCGTGCGTGGCTCGCGGTCGGGGCGGTCGTACTCGGAGGGGCCGGTGTCATCACCGCCGCGTCCGTGGCCAGCGGTCCGGAGGGGACCGCCCCGTCGGCCGACGCGAAGGGGCCGGTGCACACCAAGGTGGACGCGCTGGCGCTCAAGGGCACCGGCGGTGAGCGGGAGCTGCCGCAGCAACGCACGGGTGCGTTCGGCACGCTCGGCGTGACCTGGGACGATCCGAAGGCGGAGCTGGACGGCACGGTGCAGCTGCGGGTCCGGGCGCAGAAGACCGGTACGTGGTCCGACTGGTTCGGGATCGAGACGCACAACGACGACGCTCCGGACGCCGGCGACGAGTCCGCGGGACGCGGTGGCACCCCTCCGCTGTGGGTGGGGTGGTCCGACGGCGTGCAGGTCCGCGTCCGGTCCGGCAAGGGCGCGGCCGGCATCCCGAAGGGCCTGAAGCTCGCCCTGGTCGGCGAGAGCGACAAGAAGAGCAGCGTCGACGTGGCGATGGCGCCCGCCGCCTTCGCCGCCGACGCCGAGGACTCCGCGTCGCCGACTGCGGACCCCACGGCGACCTCGACGCCGTCCGAGACGACCGCACCGGCCACGACGGAGCCGCCGACCACCGAGCCGAGCGCCACGGAAAGCTCCGCCCCGGCCAGCAGCGCCCCGGCGACCAGCAGCCCGCCCACGACGAGCTCGCCGACGGCCTCCGCGTCCACGCCTCCCACCTCGACGGTGCCCAAGCCGCCCATCGTCACCCGCGCGGGTTGGGGCGCCGACGAGAGCATCCGCGAGCAGACGGAGCCCTCGTACGCGCCGCAGGTGTCAGTCGTCTTCGTGCACCACACGGCTACGTACAACGCGACGAAGCACAGCGGTGACTACAGCTGCAGCGACTCGCCGAGCATCATCCGGCAGATCTACGCGTACCACGTCAGCCAGACCTGGCGGGACATCGGCTACAACTTCCTCGTCGACAAGTGCGGCACGATCTACGAGGGCCGCTACGGCGGCGTGGACCGTGCCGTGGTGGGCGCCCAGACCGAGGGCTACAACACCGGCACGGCGGGCATCGCGGTCATCGGTTACTTCCAGACCGACAAGTACGTCTCCACGGCCACGCCGATGACCTCGCAAATGCTGGGTTCGGTCACCGCGCTCGCCACCTGGAAGCTCGGCCTCGCCGGGATCAACCCCAACCCCGGCACCAAGAGCCAGACCGTCAACGGCAAGGCGTTCTACCCGATCTCGGGTCACCGCGACGGGTTCGCCACCGAGTGCCCCGGCACCAATCTGTACGCCAAGGTGCCCACGATTCGCTCCTACTCCTCCTCCGTCGCCGCGCCGACGCTGAACGGGGTCACCGGCGCCACGCTCTCCGGGTCCTCGTACTACACCAAGGGCACGGCGACGGTGGCCTGGAAGGAGAGCACGCCGACAGCCGTCCTGAAGCGGTTCGAGGTGCTGGTGGACGGCAAGGTCGCGGCCACCGCCAAGGCCACCGCCACCTCCGCGCCGATCACGGTCGCCGCGGGCAAGCACACCGTGACCGTGCGGGCGGTGCACATGAGCAACAAGACGGCGACGTCGGCGAGCTCGTACAGCGTGGTCGGCGACACGACCAAGCCGACGTTCACCACCGCCCCCTCGGTGAAGATCCGCAACGCCACCGTCTCCAGCACCTCCGTGCCGGTCTCGGTGAGCTGGAAGGCCGCCGACAACGGCGCCCTCAAGAGCGTCGCGGCGACCGCCCCGACCACGGCCACCTTCGGTCCGACCACCACGTCGTGGAGCACCACGGGCAAGGTGAACACCGCGGTCACCTACGGCCTGAAGGCCACCGATGCGGCCGGGAACTACACCACCGCCTCGGTGAGCCGCACGGCGGCGATCCTGCAGGAGACCTCGGCGACGAAGTCCGGGACCTGGTCGGCGAAGAGCAGCACCAGCTACCTCGGCGGGAAGTCCTACACCTCGTCCTCGAAGAACGCCAGCCTGACCTGGACGTTCACCGGCCGCTCGGTCGGCTGGGTGGTCTCTCGCGCCTCGACCTCCGGTCAGGCGTACGTCTACGTCGACGGGGTCAAGGCGGCCACGGTGGACCTGAAGTCCTCCACCACCGCCTACCGGCAGACGATCTGGTCCAAGTCCTGGACGACCAGCGCCAAGCACACGCTGAGGGTCGTCGTCGTCGGTACCTCCGGCCGCCCCGCGATCACCACGGACGGCATCACGTACGTCAAGTGACGTCCTGACAGCAAGGGCCCGGGGAACGCGAGTTGCGTTCCCCGGGCCCTTTTACCTGGGCTTGACCTCAAGATCCAGAACGTACGCACCGTTCCCCGGACCTTCACTTCCGCGGCGCTTCGGACGTCCGCGACCGCCTCCTAACCTGGCGCGGCGCCACTCCCCGTCCCCCCCTTCACGGAGGTCCGCCGTGTCCGGCTGGTCCCTGCCCCGTCCCCGTCGCACCGTCACCGCCCTCGCTTCCACCCTCGGCGTCGCCGCCGCCTCCCTCGGCCTGTGGGCCGGACTCGGCGGCGCCGAGACCGCCCACGCGGCCGGCAGCGTGCCGAACCCCGACCACGTGGTCGTGGTGATGCTCGAGAACCACGCCTACAGCCAGGTCATCGGCAGCTCCAGCGCGCCGTACCTCAACAACACGCTCAAGGCCGGCGGCGCCAGCCTGACGCAGTCGTACGGCGTCACGCACCCGAGCCAGCCCAACTACCTGCAGATCTTCTCGGGCGGCAACCAGGGCGTCACCGACGACGGCTGCTACACCCCCGGCTTCAGCTCCAAGCCCAACCTCGCCTCCGAGCTGATCGCCGCCGGCAAGAGCTGGGCCAGCTACAACGAGACGCTGCCCAGCCAGGGTTCCACCACCTGCAGCAGCGGCGACTACGCCCGCAAGCACAACCCGTGGTTCGCGTTCAGCAACGTCCCGACGTCGACGGCGAAGACCTTCGCGCAGTTCCCGACGGACTTCACCACCCTGCCGAAGGTCTCCTTCGTCACGCCGAACCTGTGCAGCGACATGCACGACTGCTCGGTCTCCACCGGTGACACCTGGCTGAAGAACAAGCTGGGCGCCTACGCGACCTGGGCGAAGACCCACAACAGCCTGCTCGTCGTCACCTTCGACGAGGACAACCGGCTGAGCGGCAACCGCATCCCGACCGTGTTCTACGGCCAGCCGGTCAAGGCCGGTTCGTCGTCCGCCACGACGTACAACCACTACAACGTGCTCCGCACGCTGGAGGACCTGGCGGGTCTCACCACGCACGCGGGCAACGCCGCCTCCGCCTCGGACATCACCGGCATCTGGGCGAGCTGAGGCCGGTGTACGTCGCGGACAGCCGCGGCGGAGCCGGCACCGGGGTCCGGGACGCGTCGCGTCCCGGACCCCGGGCCACCGCCGTCGCCCCCACCGTCCTCGTCCTGGGCACCGTCAGCCTCATCACCGACGTCTCGTCGGAGATGGTCACCGCCGTGCTCCCCCTCTACCTGGTCGCCGGACTCGGGCTCTCCCCGCTCGGCTTCGGCCTGCTCGACGGCGTCTACAACGGCTTCAGCGCCCTCGTGCGGCTGGCCGGCGGCCACCTCGCCGACCGGGGCGGCGGCCGGCACAAGGCCGTCGCGGCCGTCGGCTACGGCCTGTCGGCGCTGTGCAAGCCCGCACTGCTCCTCGTCCACAGCCTGCCCCTGATCGGTGCCGTCCTCGCGGTCGACCGCACCGGCAAGGGACTGCGCACCGCACCGCGGGACGCGCTGATCTCGCTGACCTCCACGCCCGGGACGCGCGGGCGGGCCTTCGGCGTGCACCGCGCCATGGACACCGCCGGGGCGCTGCTGGGACCGCTGGTGGCGTTCCTCATCCTGCGGCAGGCCGCCGAGGGGTACGACGCCGTCTTCACGGTGAGCTTCTGCGTGGCCGCCGTGGGGGTGCTGGTGCTGCTGCTCTTCGTGCCGGGCCGCCTCCGCGGCGGGGCCCCGGCCACCACGGCCGCCCCCGCCCCCGCCGAAGCGCCCGCGCCCTCGCTGCGGGCGTCCGTGGCGCTGCTGCGCCGCCGGGACGTGCGGCGGCTCACGGTCTGCGCGACGCTGCTGGGCCTGTCGACGGTGAGCGACTCCTTCGTCTACCTGCTGCTCCAGCACCGGCTCGGGGTCCCCGACCGCTGGTTCGCGCTGCTCCCCCTGGGCACCGCGGCGGCCTTCCTGCTGCTCGCGATGCCGCTGGGCAGGCTGGCCGACCGTGTGGGGCGCTGGCGGATGTTCCTGGCGGGACACCTCGCGCTGCTCGCCGCGTACGGGCTGATGCTCGCGCACGGCCCCGCGTACGCCGTCCTGCTGCTGCACGGCGCCTTCTACGCCGCCACGGACGGTGTGCTGATGGCCGCCGCCTCCACCGCCGTCCCCGACGAGCTGCGCGGCGCCGGGCTCGCCCTCGTCCAGACCGGGCAGGCCATGGCCCGCTTCGTCGCCTCCCTGGCCTTCGGCGCGGCCTGGACCGCCTGGGGCGACCGCACGGCGCTCACCGCCGCCGCGCTGGCGCTGACGGCGTGCGCGGTCTGCGCCGTGTACCTGCGTCCGGCGCCGAGCACGTGACCCCCGAGGAAAGGCCCCTCATGAACACCCGCAGCCGTCTGTTCGTGCTGCTCGCCGCCGTGGCGGCGCTGGCCGCCGTCGCCGCCGTGTCCGTGCTGCGCGCCGCCGACCGGGCGGCGGAGAAGGGCCGCCCGCAGGCGGGCGGCCCCGCGGTCACGGCGGGGGCGGTGACGCTGGCGCCGGACGCGCCCCGCATGGTGTTCCGCAACATGGCGTGGGGCCCGCACCGGGACGAGCTCGCCACAGTCCCGGCCGGCCGCCCCGGGGCCGCGCGCACCGCCTCGGACGTGAAGTGCCTGCGCTTCTACGCGGCCGCGGGCACCGGCATCTGCCTGCAGTCCGTCAAGGGCGCCGTCCAGGACGGCTACCGCGCCGTCGTGCTCGACGCCCGCCTGCACGAGCTGCGCCGCTTCCCCCTCGCGGGCATCCCCACCCGGGCCCGGGTCTCGCCCAGCGGGCGCATGGTCGCCTGGACGGTGTTCGTCGGGGGCGACTCCTACGCGGGCACGAACTTCTCCACCCGTACCTCCGTCCTGGACACCCGTACCTGGAGCCTCGTCGAGAACCTCGAGGACTTCCGGATCACCAGGGAGGGCCGGCCGTACCACGCCGCAGACGTCAACTTCTGGGGCGTGACGTTCTCCGACGACGCCCACTTCTACGCCACCCTGGGCACCGGCGGCCGCACCTACCTCGTCCGCGGCGACGTCGCGGCCCGCTCCGTCCGCACGCTGCGCAGCAACGTCGAGTGCCCCTCGCTCTCGCCCGACGGTACCCGGCTGGTGTTCAAGAAGCGCGTCGAGGGCCTGTCCCCCGACGCGCCCTGGCGGCTGTACGTCCTGGACCTGGCCACCCTGCGCGAGACCCCGCTCGCGGAGCGGCGGAGCGTCGACGACCAGGTCGTCTGGCGGGACGACCACACGGTCGTCTACGCCCTCGCCGGGGACTTCGGCGCGGACCTGTGGACGGTGCCCGCCGACGGCACCGGCACGGCCCGCCGCATGATGACGGCGGCGCTGGCCCCCGCGTACCTCGGCTAGGGCTCGCCGCGGGGCCCCTCGTCCGCTCAGGTCGCCAGTGACACGTCGGTCGCCTTGACCAGCGCGACGACCGCGGCGCCCTCGGCGACGCCCAGCTCGTCGAGGGCCTCCCGGGTGATCACGGCGGTCAGCTCGCGGCCGCCCGCGAAGCCGATCCGGACGGTCGCCATGGCCTCGCCCGGCGTCACGGCGGTGACGGTCCCGGGGACCCGGTTGCGGATGCTGATGCCCTGCACCGGGGCCGTGGCGAGGGAGACCTCCGTCGCCTTGATCAGCACGGTCACCCCGCCGCCCGGGATGATGCCGAGCTCCCGCACGGCCTCGGCGGTCACGGCCGCCGTGAAGTCCGGTCCCCCGCCGTCGAGGCGCACCGTGACCACGGCCATCACCTCGCCCGGGACCACCGAGGCGATCTTGCCGTCGATCTGGTTGCGAATGCTCAGTGCCATGAGCGGCACCGTAAGCCCGCCCCCGGCGCGCCGCGCGGAACGACCCGCCGCCCGCCCCGGGCCCGGGCGGCGGTCCGGTCCCGCCGGCGGCGGCTCAGGCGGTGACCAGGTCCGCCCAGCGGGTGAAACCGGCGCAGTCGGCACGGATGCCGTGCCGTGTGGAGAGGGCGCCCACGATGCCGAGGCCCCGGCCGTGCTCGTCCGGGTCGGTGGATCCCCCCGGCATGCATGGTCGGGCCGACGGGCCCGAGTCGGTCACCTCGATGTGCAGGGCGCTGCGCCCCTCGACCTCGGTCCAGCAGATGCGCAGGGACGCGGGGCCGTCGGCGTGCACGATCGCGTTCGTGGTCAGCTCCGATATCACCAGCAGCGCGTCCTCGGCCACCTCCGCGCGCAGCTCCCACTCCGCCAGCACGCCCCGTACCCTCCGGCGCACGACGGACAGGGCGCCGGGGATGTGCGACAGCGCGCAGACGTGCACGTCCTCGCGCTGCGGCATCGTCTCGGGCTGTGCCGCCATGGTGTCCTCCTCCCGGGGAGTCCTGCCGGGTGGACTCCCGGACCTGCACGAAAGCTTCCGAGACAGGACATCCCGGGTCAATGAATCGGGGTCGTCATTATCGAACGCTGCCCTCAGAGGCCGAACGACCTGCGGAAACGCGCTGATGCCCATCGTGGTCGCCGGGGATAGCATCGACGTATGGCCGGCCCGCTCCAGTCCATCGAACGGGCGGCGGCGATCCTCAGGCTCCTGGCCGGCGGTCCCCGCCGGCTCGGGCTGGGCGAAGTGGCCGGCTCGCTCGGGCTGGCGAAGGGCACCGCCCACGGCATCCTGCGCACCCTCCAGCACGTGGACTTCGTCGAGCAGGACCCGGCGACCGGGAAGTACCAGCTCGGAGCGGCCCTGCTGCACCTGGGCACCAGCTACCTGGACGTCAACGAACTACGGTCCCGGTCGATCAACTGGGCCGACGCGCTGGCCGCCCGCAGCGGCGAGGCGGTACGCCTCGGCACCCCGCTGGAGGGCCAGGTGCTCGTCGTCCACCACGTCTTCCGGCCCGACGACAGCCTGCAGACGCTCGACGTCGGAGCCCTGCTGCCGCTGCACGCCTCCTCGCTCGGCAAGGTCCTGCTGGCGTACGGGGCGGCACCGCTGGAGCCGCTGCTGAAGGAGGAACTGGAGGCGTACACCCGGCACACCCTGGTGGTCCCGGAGGACCTGACCCGGGCCCTCGCCGACGTCCGCGAGCAGGGCTGGGCGCCGGAGGTGCAGGAGATGTCGATGGGCGAGGCCGGGGTCTCGGCGCCGATCCGCGGGTCGGGCGGCCTCGTCGTGGGCGCGATCGGCCTGTCCGGCCCGGTCGAGCGGATCTGCGACAGCAAGGGCCGCCCGCTGGCGTCCCTGGTCACGCTGCTCCGCGAGGCCGCGCGGGCGATCTCCAGAGACCTGGGCGCCGCCCGCTGGTGAGGCCCGCCCGGGCACCGGACACCCCGAGCACAGCGAACGCGTCGGAAAGCATCGGAAAGCAGGCCCCGATCATGGTTGAACGGTATGTGATGTCCATCGACCAGGGCACCACCTCCACCCGATGCATCCTGTTCGACCACCGGGGGCGCCTGGTGTCGGTGGCCCAGCGCGAGCACCAGCAGCACTTCCCCAGGCCCGGCTGGGTCGAGCACGACGCCCTGGAGATCTGGCGCAACCTCGAGCGCATCGTGCCGCAGGCGTTGTCCTCCGCCGAGATCGCGGCGGAGGAGGTCGCCGCGATCGGCATCGCCAACCAGCGGGAGACGACCGTGCTGTGGGACCGGAGCACGGGCGTACCGCTGGGCCGGGCGATCGTCTGGCAGGACACCCGCACCGCGCCGCTCGTCGAGCGGCTGCGCAAGGACCCCGGCGACGACTTCTTCCTGGAGCGCTGCTGCCTGCCGCCCTCCACCTACTTCTCCGCGCCGCGGATCCGCTGGCTCTTCGACGAGGTGCGCGGGCTGGAGCAGCGCGCCCGCGACGGCGAGGTGCTGTTCGGGACGATGGAGACCTGGCTGATCTGGAACCTGACGGGCGGGGTCGACGGTGGTCTGCACATCACCGACGCCACCAACGCCAGCCGCACCATGCTGATGAACATCCACTCGCTGACCTGGGACCAGGACCTGCTGGACTTCTTCGGCGTCCCCCGCGCGATGCTCCCGGAGATCCACGCCTCCGCCGAGAACTACGGCGCGGCCCGGACGGTCCTGCCCGGGGTCCGCATCACCGCCGCCCTCGGCGACCAGCAGGCGGCGCTCTTCGGCCAGACCTGCTTCTCCCCCGGCGAGGCGAAGTGCACCTACGGGACCGGCAGTTTCCTGCTGCTCAACACCGGGACCACGATGATCAGGTCGCGGCACGGGCTGCTCTCCACCGTCGCGTACAAGATCGACGACCAGCCGACGGTCTACGCCCTGGAGGGCTCGATCGCCGTCACCGGCTCGCTGGTGCAGTGGTTCCGCGACCGCCTCGGGCTGATCAGCAGCGCCCCGGAGATCGAGACCCTCGCCCTCACCGTCGCGGACAACGGCGGCTGCTACATCGTGCCCGCCTTCTCCGGTCTCTTCGCCCCGCACTGGCGCAGCGACGCCCGGGGCGTCATCGTCGGCCTCACCTCGTACATCACCAAGGGGCACCTCGCCCGGGCCGTCCTGGAGGCCACCGGCTGGCAGACCCGCGAGGTCGTCGACGCCATGAACGCCGACTCCTCACTCGGGCTGAAGGAGCTCAAGGTCGACGGCGGCATGACCGCGGACAACCTGCTGATGCAGTTCATCGCCGACGTCCTCGACGTCCCCGTGGTCCGCCCCATGGTCGCCGAGACCGTGTCCCTGGGCGCCGCCTACGCCGCCGGTCTCGCCTCGGGCTACTGGCCGGACCTGAAGGTGCTGCGGAACAACTGGCACCGCGCCGGGCAGTGGCTGCCCGACATGGACCCGGGGCACCGCGACGCCGAGTACGAGAACTGGCAGCGCGCCGTCGAGCGCTCCATCGGGTGGATCAGACAGCCCCCGTGACCGCCGGCGGGCCCAGGCGCACCGCCCGGCCGGTCACCCGGACGCGCGGGTCCCGTGGGTCGACGCCCACGAGCAGCTCGCTCGGGCGGCCCATGTCCTCGCCCTGCCGCACGACCACCCGGGCCGCCTCCGGCACCAGGTCCAGCTCGCGCAGGTAACCGCCGAACGCCGCCGCGGCCGCGCCGGTCGCCGGGTCCTCGACGACCCCGCCCACCGGGAAGGGGTCGCGGGCGTGGAAGCGGTCCGCGGCCTCCCGCCACACCAGGTGCACCGTGGTCCACCCGTGGCGGCGCATCACGCCGGCCAGGGCGTCGAAGTCGTACGCCAGGTCCGCCAGCCGGGCCCGCTCCGCGGCGGCCAGCACCAGGTGGTGGACCCCTCCGAAGGCCACGTGCGGCGGCAGCGCGGGGTCCAGCTCGCCCCGCTCCCAGCCCAGCGCGGCGAGCGCCGCGTCCAGCTCGGCGTCCTCGGCCGGGCGTGAGCGGGTCGGCACGCTGGTGAGCGTGGCGTGCAGCGTCCCCTCGTCACCGGCCGTCAGCACGGGAATCTCCCCAGCCGGGGTGTCGAAGACCAGCTCACCGGGGCCGATGCGCTCCGCCAGCGCGACGGCGGTCGCGACGGTCGCGTGGCCGCAGAAGTCGACCTCGGCGAGGGGGCTGAAGTAGCGGAGGGTGAACCGCCGGCGGGCGGGGTCCGCGGCCGTGACGAACGCCGTCTCGGAGTAGCCGACCTCGGCGGCGAGGGCGAGCATCCGTTCCTCGTCGAGGTCCGACGCGTCGAGGACGACGCCGGCCGGATTGCCGCCCGCAGGGTCGGAACTGAAGGCGGTGTAGCGCAGCACGTCGGTGCGGGTCCCAGGTGTCATGCCGTCCACGCTGTCACACCGGGTTCCATTGACAGAAACGATGGTTCTTCATCACCACGATTGATGGGACCGATCGCAGCGGTTACGGTCGAGCCGTGGACACCCGACTGCTCACCACCTTCCTCACCCTGGCGAGGACGGGGAACTTCACCGGCGCGGCCGCCGAACTGCACCTGTCGCAGTCCACCGTGACGGCGCAGATCAAGTCCCTGGAGAAGGAGCTGGGCGTACGGCTCTTCGACCGCATGCCGCGCGGCGCACAGCTCACCGGGGCCGGACGGCGCCTGATGACGGAGGCCGAGGGCGTCCTCGAAGCGGAGACGCGCCTGCGCGGCACGGCGGCCGGGGACGCCCGGTCGGGCGGGACCGTCGTCCTCGGCGCCGGGGACACGCTCTGCTCGACGCACGTGCCCCGGATCGTCGCCGCCCTGCGGCGCACCCACCCCGGCATCGACGTCCACCTCCACCCGGCGGGCAGCGACGCGGCCGTGGAGGGACTGCGGGCCGGGCGGCTCGACGTCGCCCTGCTGCTGGAGGACCAGGTCGCCCTTGCCGACATGACCGCACGCCCGCTCGCCGCCGAACCGCTGGTCCTCATCGCCGCCCCCGGCCACCCGCTGGCCGCGCTCGACCGGCCCGTCACCTGGGCGGAACTCGCCAGGGAGACCTTCTTCCTCCACGAGGAGGGCTGCTCCTACAGCGACCGCGTCGCGCGCGAACTCCTCGGCGTCCGCGACGCCCGGCCGCGGCTGACCCGGTTCGGCAGCAGCGAGGCCGCCCGCACCTGCGTGGCCGCGGGCCTCGGGCTCGGCGTCCTCCCCCGCGCCACCGTCCGCACCGCCCTGCGCGAGGGCACCCTGACCGCCGTCCCCGGGCCCGGCCTCCCCGACGTGCCCGTCCAGCTCGTCCGCCGGCGCGGCCGCTGGACCTCCCCGGCGGTCCAGGCCGTCCTCGACGCGCTGACGGACCACTTCGCGCGGCACGGAAACGGGGGCTCGGCGGTCGAGTAGGCCACCGCCCCGGCAGCGTGCGGGTACGGCCGTGGTCACGCCCGGGCGGAGCAGTCGTGTCAGCGTTCGAGGTTCCGCTTGAACCAGTGGTGCGCGTACGGCTCGGTGCTGAACGCCTCGACCTCCACGAATCCCGCAGTCTCGTAGAGGCGTCTGGCCTCCGCGAGCGTGCGGTTCGTCTCCAGTCGCAGCGTCCGCATCCCGCGGAGGACCGCCTCGTCGGCGAGACGCCCGAGGATGCGGCGGCCCAAGCCGAGGCCGCGAACGTCCGGGGATGCCCACATCCGCTTCACCTCCGCGATCCGCGTCTCGGGGTGAAGCTTGAGCGCCCCGCACCCCACCGGGGAGCCCTGCGCGCTCGCCACCAGGAGCAATCCGTCCGGCAGCGTCATCTCCTCGTCGCTCGCGGAGAGGCTCTGGGCGGGGTCGAAGCCCGTGTCGAACCGCCGTCCCAACTCCTCGACCGAGCTGGCCTACACGGGCTCCGGCTACGGCATGTTCCGGGCACGCTCGACCTCCGTCGGAGATTGGGAGAAGTTCTTGATCTCCTGACCGACCGACTGGTCATGACCACGGGTCAGGGCCGGGCGAGCTGAGACACGACCGCACGGAAGTCGGGCAGGGGGCGAGGCGTTTCGCCCCCTGCCCGGCTGCGACGCTCGCGGCACGCCTGTGTCATCAGTGGCCGCCGGTCGCCCGGCGGGCGCCGCCGACGCGCCGTGGTCAGGAACTCTCGACGAAGCGGACGGACCACGCGTAGCCGCTCAGGCAGTCGTGTGGGACTCGTCGGACTTCTCTGACCTGGCAACCATCGTGGGCGTACTTGCGGGCGAACCGGTCCAGGCGCTGCGCCTCGGTGAGATCCTCCATGGACAGCGGTGCTCCGACGACGAGGTCTTCGTGGATGACCTCTTCCTGCGCGCCACCGTCCGAGCAGGAAGAGCAATGATGCGTTTTGGGTAGGGCCATGGCATCAGTGTCCTCCTCACGCGGCTGCCCCGACGTACACAGCGCGATGGCCGCGCACCGTGCCGTGCGCGGCCCGACCGCGCTACCCCCGTACGGAGCGACGGCGGTGAGCTTCCCGGATGGGTCCCTGCGGATGGGCCAGTGACGGCCCAGGTTACCTCTATGAGATCTCGGATGGCAGTCCAGCGCCGTGGAGCCGCGCCCACGCGCGCAGCAGCCCCTCTGCCAGCCAGTGGCCGTTCATCGAAGCAATGTCCTCGGCCGTGCGGCCCTCCACATCACGAACGGTGAAGTCCACGTCGGCGATGAGCAGGTAAGCGACGCAGTCAACGTATGCCCGACCCCTACGCTCGGACCAGGCCCGTTCGATCTCGGCTGCAACAGCGTGGTGCAGGAGCGTCATACCCCGATGATCGGGGCGATTGCGATCGAAGAGCTTGGTCTCGACACTCGTGCGGAGGCTGTCGAGGTGCCCACGCCGCGCCGCGTCGATGGCCATGCGCCAAATGCGGTCACTTTGTTCGGCGTTCACAGTCCCTCCCAGGTGCGGGCCGCTCGTACTGTACCGAGCAGGCCGTGGGACGACGCCGGGCCGGATCGCATCGTCCTTGGGAGGTTCTTGCGGAGCTCGAAGGCCGTGAACCTCGGAGCGGTACTCCTCCCACTCCTGCTTCAGGTCACCTGGCCACGCAGCTCTGTGGCCTGCGGTTAGCGGTCGATGGTGGAGTGGGTTTCCCGGCACCTAACCTGATCCGCGGCCGTTCGTGGCGGTTTGTCGCGCAGTTGGACATTCAGCCCGCATCCCTCTACAGGCCGCGTAGCGCCTCATAGAGATCGCCGTAGGCTGTCCAACAGTCGATGCTGCCGTCGTCGTACAGGCTGCCCATGTACCAGTCGTCATCATCGACAGGCTTCACGATGCACAGGCTGTGGAACCCGAGAACGATCTCCGGGTGCAGCACATCGTGGGCGTCGGAGGCGACCCACTTCACTGCCCGGTGTGGGTCCAGGACAACTGCCTCTTGGTCGCCGGACACGTCGCGGATCCGCTGAAGCGTCCAACCCGGGGGTAGCTGTGCGTCTGCCATCCACGGATGATCTCACGCGCCAGGTGTGCAACAGAGCTGTACGAGCGCTGATGCCCCTCTCGACGGTCGCTGAGGACTGCCAGGCACATCGGATAGTTACTCAAGCCCCATCAAGGATGGCTAGGGTCGTCGTGGTTGCCGTACGTCGCTGCTGTCGCCTCGGCCTGCCGCACCGGAGCACCTCGCTACTCTGAGCACATGGCGCACCCGGCTCAGCAGTACTACAAACCCGACCTGAGTGACGGAGAAGAACGTGCGCTGCTTCGCCGGAACTACCTCCTGCTCATGACAGGGCAGGCCGCATTGCGGCTGATCGGCCCAGATCTCCTAGGGCTGGCTGTTGAGCCTCGGCAAGGTGAGGTCGTCATCCATGCCGCAATACGCAGAGAGACACCCGAAGTGCTCGAGGATCTGGACGACATAGCCGGCGACCTCGACGGCTTCCTGCAAGGCGGCCCCGAAGCCCGGTCGGCCATCACACGGCGTGTACACATCGGTCCCCCCGACGCGACCACATGGCCGGGCTTCGCCCATGCGCTTCTCTACATCGCCAAGACGTAGAGAAGTACGTGGCCCCAGTCTGAAACGCTGAGGCTCCGGCCACGCCTCACCCGGGTAGGCCCTGAACTGCGGCAATGCGGCGGTGTCGCCGCCGTTCCCCGTAATTCCCCGCATGGTCCCGCCCGACGTGGCACGCGTGTGGCACGCGCTCCTCGACGCGAACTGCGGGCGCGACGTCGCTGAGTTTGGGTCATGACCTGTCTCCCTGGACTGCGCGATGCTGGTCCAGGTGGTGCTGGAACCCGGTGCGTCCCGCCTCAGTCCTTGACCGGTTCCACTCGAATGGGATCAGCTCCGCCCAGGTAGAGCATGCACCCCGCGTCCTCGTAACGGAGCGGCCTCTTCGTCCCGAAGCAATGCGCGCGACCGCGTGACCTGGGACTGCACTCTTCCTGAGCTGCGAGAACGGTCCGCAGACGTCCGTGGTTGTGCGCCTCGGTGCGGGGTGGTTGTAGCGCAGTTAGACACTCAGTGGAACGACTTCGGATCCTGCGTTGATTTGGCGCCGAGCTCACCCACGGGCCCCGTGACCGGCAGCGACTCGCGCAATTGTGCCTCTGGATCCCAGTCGGCCGGCTTGTCCTTGGCGGTCCCCATCCATGGGTACCCCTGGGCAATCCACTCGTTGCGGGCGTTGATCAGGCCCGTGTCCGTTGAGTCCTCGTACCCGAACTCGATCCCGCAGCACCCACAGATCTCGAAGGTCGCGACGTCCCCGCTCTCACCCCACGGCGCGTACGCAAGGGCGAACCCGCAAACTGGGCAATGTTTCCCCGGCCTCTTGCTTCGTACTCTGCCTACCCTACTGAGATCCCTACTCGTCGGCTGTAGGCACATTGCCCTGGCACAGCTCGGGCCCTGAGCTCGGGAATCACCGGGCCCCTGGCCTGGCTCATGAGCCTGACCTGCGAGGACGACTGCGTCATGAGTGAGCTGCGGCTCGTGTCGCGACCTTTGTTGACTGGTGATTACCGCTGGCTCTGGTGCTCGTCTGGTGCGGCGATGCGTGGGATCCCGGCTTCGGGTCCGGGTGTCAGTGGGTGGCGCTATCTTCGCTGCTCAGTGATGCGCCGGTTCGATGCTTCCGACGAGGAGCACGGCGGCCAAGGGGGGTGGCCGGATAGGAATCCCCGGACCCTCGTGGTCCCGGGTTGCGTCCTTGGACGTGGTGTAGCGGGTTGGACCTGATGCGGGGGTTTGCTCCGGCGTCTGGGTTGGTGCCCGCATAGTCAAACGGCCACCGGCTGATCTTCGAAGTGTCGAAGCCTCGAAGGAGATCAGCACGATGACCGCACCTGACAGTCTGCCCCTGCACGCTCTGACCGAGGAGAACCTCGCTGCGGCGAGTCCCGATCTGTTGCGCGCGATGGTCAAAACGTTTGCCGACGCGCTCATGTCCGCGGAGGCCGATAGCCTCTGCAACGCCGAATACGGGCAGGTCAGCGACGAACGCGTCAACCACCGCAACGGATATCGCCCCCGAGAGTGGGACACCAGGGCCGGCACCGTCGAACTGGCCATCCCCAAGCTCCGCAGCGGCAGCTACTTCCCGCACTGGCTGCTGGAACGACGCCGCAGGGCCGAGCAGGCCCTGATCTCGGTGGTCGCCACCGCCTACCTGCTCGGGGTCTCCACCCGCCGGGTCGAGAAACTCGCCGAGTCCCTCGGCGTCACCCAGCTGTCGAAGTCCCAGGTCAGCGCCATGTCCAAGCACCTGGACGAACAGGTCACCGCGTTCCGCAACCGGCCCCTGGACGCCGGCCCCTACACCTTCGTCTGGGTCGACGCCCTGACCCAGAAGGTCCGCGAAGGCGGCCGGATCATCAACGTTCACGCGCTGGTCGCCGTCGGTGTCAACGCCGACAGACACCGCGAGATCCTCGGCCTGGACGTCGCCACTGCCGAGGACGGCGCCGGCTGGCTGGCCTTCCTGCGCTCGCTGATCGCCCGCGGCCTGAACGGCGTCCGACTCGTCGTCTCCGACGCCCACGCCGGACTCGTCGACGCCATCGGAGCCGTCCTGCCCGGCGCGAGTTGGCAACGTTGCCGCACCCACTACGCCCGCAACCTGCTCTCGCAAGTCCCGAAGTCGGCCCAGCCGTGGGTGGCCACGCTGCTGCGGACGGTCTTCGAACAGCCCGACGCCACCGCAGTCCACACCCAGCTGAAGCAGGTCCTGGACGCCCTGGACAAGAAGTTCCCCAAGGCCGCCGAACACCTGGATGCCGCCCAGCACGACCTGCTGGCCTTCACCGCATTCCCCCGCGAGATCTGGCGGCAGATCTGGTCCAACAACCCCCAAGAACGGCTGAACAAGGAGATCCGACGGCGCACCGACGTGGTCGGGATCTTCCCGGACCGCACCGCCGTGATCCGCCTGGTCGGCGCGGTCCTAGCCGAGCAGAACGACGAGTGGACCGAGGCCCGCCGCTACATGGGCCGCGACCTGCTGGCCAAAGCCCGCCTCCACCCGATCGAGTCAGAAACCCACGACACCGCCCTGCCCACCACACTCACCGCCTAGCCTCAAAACGAGATCACCGAGTGGCCGTCGATACACCACTCCCACGGACGTGACCTGGTCCCGGGACGCCGAAAGGCTCCGACACCACCCCCCTCATGACCTTCTGATCCGTAGCTCTGTAGAGATCGGTCATTGAAGGTCATACAGGCTGTGGGGAGCACTATGAGGGCCGGGAGTGCTGCCGGTTGCTGGGGTTGCTGTACTTCACTGCTGCACCGCGCACTCCCACTTCTTCCGGATGATCACCCGGGACCGCCCCGATCTTGCGTACAGCTCATGTTCCCGATACAACCGCCTGGAAGGGGGAGCGATGCTGGGAGATCTACTCGGTGGGCTGCTAGGAGGTCTGGCCGGAGACCGCATCATCAAGAGGCGAGGCGAGCGGCTGGCCAAGGACGGAAAGGTCGAATGCGGCCTCCGCGTCCTGTCCGGCACCCACTACCGGGCGTCAAGCCGTTGGATGCACAGCACCGCGCAGCTGTCACCTGGGCTTATCACCATGGGCGGGATTGTCGTCCGGATCACAGAACTCAATGCGATGAACCCAAGGCGGCCCACCGGCAAGGAAGTCTGGTCAGTGAGTCCCCAGACGGCCATCGTGCGTGTGGTCACTTCGACAGGGGCGGTCTTTGAGTGGGCTGTACTGGCCGAGCGACTGCCGTGGGCGCTGGAACAGGTACGCGTCGAGACCTGAGCACAAGCGCCTCCAGCGGGTCAGGATTCGAGCGACGCCGAGACAACACGCTTTCCAACTGTGGTGGTGGGGTCGTGGGGTGTGTACGGAGGCGTTCACCTGCGTTCATGGGCGGCTGGCTGTCGATGTGGAGATGGCTGGAAGTCTCGACTGAACGGCCGTGAACGGGGCTGAATGAGAGGGAAACCGAGCCGGTCGCCATGGTCCTAGAGCTGACCTTCCCACCATGGCACGTCCAGGCTGTCAGCCGGGATGACCTTGGCCCTTGCCAGAATCTTTCTGTCGAGGGCCCGCACGAGGGCACGCAACTCACGCGCACTCTTCCTGGGCAGCGCGTGAAGCACAGTTTCGAGGTGCTCACGGAAGCCGGCGCCGTAACACCCGCACTCATGGACGCCGCAGTCGGGACCTGAGAGGGGGTCTACAAGTTGCCTGAGGGGGCCATCGGCATAAGCCTGCCAGTGCCAGAACGCTTCTTCTGTAGCTTCGGGCCAAAAGCGGGTCCGCTCTAGCCGACGTAGATCAGCTGTGCAAGATCCTGAAAGACGATCAATGAACGGGTAGCGTCGCCGCCTCCAGCGGCGGATAGGGAGGTCGCCCCGCAGGGCTGACGGGCGCCTACGCGGCATTGCCCCTTCGGTTGTCGGTCATGGGGGCAAGCTACAGAACCACGCGTCAGACGGCCACCGCATATCCGGTGGCCGGAGCACTGAGCTTGGGAATCACGAGAGGCATCGGATTCCCCCTGACCGGCCCCAACGGGCTGCCTGCGCCGCAGCATCGGCACTTGTCGACGACCTTGATTGACCGCGGTTCACCCGCACTCGAACGTCCAATCTTGCCGTTGTCTGCCGTCGTTGATGTCAGCGTTGGATGTCAAAGACCCGCCGAACAATAAGACCAGACCAGGGCTACGGATTCCCCCTCCACCCCTATCCCGGCCTCAAGGTGCGGGTGTGCACCGTCCAGGATGCCGTTCTCGGCGAGCGCCGCGCGGACTACTGACGTATCCAGCAGTACAAGCCGTGTCCCTGAGCGACGGCTCGCTTCGCGAGGGCCGCCAACTGCTGGAGGAAGTCGACAAGATGTTCTGTGTCGGGGGGAGTCGTGAAGCGGGCCGAGCGGGACCAGCCGTAGGCAACGTCGCCTAGAAACGCTTGATCGATGGTTGCGAGTGCGTCACGGAAGGCGTCAGTGAGCGACACGCTGACAACCTCACCGCCCCCCACCGTTGCGACCACGTGGCCGTGCCGAGAGTCGGACTTGATCACGCCTGCGGGTCGTCCTGTGATGACAAACTCGACAGTCAGCAGATCGGTAGTCGGGTCAATGCCCTTCACCACGAGTCCGTCGTACCCGCTACCGCTAGGCTCGCCATCCACACGCACGACCGCTCGGCCCGCATCTTGATCGTCGGCAGCGGTGTAATAACCGAAAAGCGTTCCCATGCACCGGATCATGACACGCGCCGGCAAGAGTTGGACGACGTCACGCCAGTCCAGCAACCATGGCCCGTGGACATCAATCACAAAATGGTGCGCATCGATCTTGAAAACCGTCGTGGCATCGATGTCACCGTGGGTTCAAATCCCACACTCTCCGCAGTAGGCCGACGAAGGCGCTAGACAGAAGGGGTGCCCCGAGACACGGGGGTGCCCCTTCTTCGTGCTCGATGGCACCGCGGTTCCCCGCGGTTTCCCGTGCGATCGGGCACGCCTGGGGCACGGGCTGGGATGGAGTGCACGTCGGCCGCATAGGCTGTTGCCCGATGAGGTCGCCCGCACGGTAAAGGACGGGACCCGGGGTGCGGACAGGGTCGTCTGCCTCATCCATCTATGGTCGCGGTGGACAACCAGTTTGGAACGCTAAGGCTGCGGACCCTGCCTCACCTGGGCGGACGCTGCCTGCAGCAAAGCGACCCCGTCACCGCTGTTCGCCGCGGGTCCCCGTTCGGCACCGCCTCACCTGGCACGGCATTGGCACGCCCGATCCCGGAACGCCGACCAGTCGCCTGGGGGTGGTGATGGTTGGTCGTGGGCGCGGAGGTTGCTGTACATCGCTGCTGTACAGCGTCCGTTTACGGTGACGCGTGCACCGGGGACGCTGAGCTGCGAGGGCATCGAGCTGAGCTTCCCGCCGGATCTGGCGGCAGTCAGTCGGAATCAGAGAGCCAAGGTCGGGCGTCCTCAAGTGCAGCTTCCGTGAGGGCGGGAGACAGTTCTGCGGACGCCCAGACCGCTGTTCTTCTCGCTGCCAGGTGGCGGGGCGGTCCGCCGTACCGACTTCAACACCCGAGCCTGCAAGCCTGCACTCGCCGCTGCCGGGCTGATCCCCAACCCTGTGGACGGCGGCCGGTACGAGTCTGCGCGCGAGCACGGCATGCACGCGCTGCGGCACTTCTACGCCTCCGTGCTCCTGGACGCAGGCGAGAACGTCAAAGCCCTGAGCAGCTACCTGGGTCACACCGAGGCGGGGTTCACGCTTCGCGTCTACACGCACTTGATGCCGAGCAGCAAGGGACGGACACGCCGGGCCGTCGACAGACTCTACGAAGCTGCGCACCCGGCGCCAGACGGCCCACAGACCGCCCAGAGCGAAAGAGACGACTCCGGGCCGGCAGCATCGCGCTGCCGGCCCGGATCAGGTCGTACCGAGAAGACCCCGCTGGCCTGCGGCTACAGGTTCGGGAGGTTCTTGCGGAGCTCGAAGGCCGTGACCTCGGAGCGGTACTCCTCCCACTCCTGCTTCTTGTTGCGCAGGAAGAAGTCGAAGACGTGCTCCCCGAGCGTCTCGGCGACCAGTTCGCTGCGCTCCATGAGGGAGATGGCCTCGCCGAGGTTCTGCGGGAGGGGCTGGATGCCGAGGGCGCGGCGCTCGCCGTCGGAGAGGGCCCATACGTCGTCGTCGGCGCCGGGCGGGAGCTCGTAGCCCTCCTCGATGCCCTTGAGGCCGGCGGCCAGCAGGACGGCGTAGGTGAGGTACGGGTTGGCACCGGAGTCGATGGAGCGGACCTCGACCCGGGTGGAGCCGGTCTTGCCGGGCTTGTACATCGGGACGCGGATGAGCGCGGACCGGTTGTTGTGGCCCCAGCAGATGTACGACGGGGCCTCGCCGCCGGCGCCCGCGGTGCGGTTGGCGCCGCCCCAGATGCGCTTGTACGAGTTGACCCACTGGTTGGTCACCGCGGAGATCTCGTCGGCGTGCCGCAGCAGGCCCGCGATGAAGGAGCGGCCGACCTTCGACAGCTGGTACTCGGCGCCGGACTCGTGGAAGGCGTTGCGGTCGCCCTCGAAGAGGGACAGGTGCGTGTGCATGCCGGAGCCGGGGTGCTGGCTGAAGGGCTTGGGCATGAACGTGGCGTTCACGCCCTGCTCCAGCGCGACCTGCTTCATGACCAGGCGGAAGGTCATGATGTTGTCGGCGGTGGACAGCGCGTCCGCGTAGCGCAGGTCGATCTCCTGCTGGCCGGGGGCACCCTCGTGGTGGGAGAACTCCACCGAGATGCCCATCGACTCCAGCATCGTGATGGCCTGGCGGCGGAAGTCCTGGCCCACGTTCTGCGGGGTGTGGTCGAAGTAGCCGGAGTTGTCGGCGGGCAGCGGCACGCTGCCGTCCAGCGGCAGGTTCTTCAGCAGGAAGAACTCGATCTCGGGGTGCGTGTAGAAGGTGAACCCGAGGTCGGAGGCCTTGGCCAGGGACCGCTTGAGGACGAAGCGGGGGTCGGCGTACGACGGGGAGCCGTCCGGCATGAGGATGTCGCAGAACATCCGGGCGGTGCCGGGCGCCTCGGCGCGCCACGGGAGGATCTGGAAGGTGCCGGGATCGGGCTTGGCGATCATGTCCGACTCGTACACCCGCGCGAAGCCCTCGATCGCCGACCCGTCGAAGCCGATGCCCTCGTCGAAGGCCTGCTCCAGCTCGGCAGGCGCCACGGCGACCGACTTGAGGTAGCCCAGCACGTCGGTGAACCACAGCCGCACGAATCGGATGTCGCGTTCTTCGAGGGTACGGAGCACGAACTCCTGCTGCTTATCCATAGCTATCCAACCTCACAGGTCATGGGGGCCTGTTGTCCGTGCCGGCTCGAGCGAGGGCCAGACCAGTATCACGTCACGGGGTTACCGGTCTGTTTCGGCGGCGGCCGGGACCGCCGGACACCCCTCGCCACCATTGTGATGCACCCTTGCGATCTTGACACAGGGGGCCGACCCCGGAAAGGCCCGTCCGCCACGGCTTCCCGGGCCGAGTGCGCGACCCCACAGGCGTCGCCCACGACATCGCGTCGGTTTGACGATTACACTGGGCGGCGTGCCTCAACTTCGCCTCGCCCTGAATCAGATCGACTCCACCGTCGGCGACCTCGCCGGGAACGCGGAGTCGGTCGTGCGCTGGACCCGGCACGCGGCCGAACAGGGAGCCCACCTCGTGGCCTTCCCGGAGATGGCGCTGACCGGGTACCCCGTGGAGGACCTCGCCCTGCGCTCCTCCTTCGTCGAAGCCAGCCGTGCCGCCCTGGAGGCCCTCGCCGAGCGCCTGGCGGCCGAGGGCTTCGGAGAGCTGCCGGTGGTCCTCGGCTACCTCGACCGCAGCGAGAAGGCCCAGCCCCGCTACGGCCAGCCCGCGGGCTCACCGCGCAACGCCGCCGCCGTGCTGCACGGCGGGAAGGTCGTGCTGAAGTTCGCCAAGCACCACCTGCCGAACTACGGCGTCTTCGACGAGTTCCGCTACTTCGTGCCCGGCGACACCCTCCCCGTGATCCGGGTGCACGGGGTCGACGTCGCCCTCGCCATCTGCGAGGACCTGTGGCAGGACGGCGGCCGGGTGCCCGCCACCCGCACCGCCGGCGCCGGTCTGCTGCTCTCCGTCAACGCCTCCCCCTACGAGGTCGCCAAGGACGACACCCGCCTGGACCTGGTGCGCAAGCGCGCCCAGGAGGCCGGCTGCACCCTCGCCTACCTCGCCATGATCGGCGGGCAGGACGAGCTCGTCTTCGACGGCGACTCGATCGTCGTCTCCGAGGACGGTGAGGTGATCGCACGCGCCCCGCAGTTCGAGGAGGGTTGCGTCCTGGTCGACCTCGACCTGCCCGCCGCGGACGCCACCAAGGTGCCGGGCGGCATCGCCGACGACGGCCTGGAGATCGAGCACATCACCCTCTCCGCCGAGCCGCTCCCCGCGTACGAGCCCGAGGTGCACGGCGGCGAGGCCCCGCGGCTGGGCGACGACGAGGAGGTCTACACCGCGCTGGTCGTCGGCCTGCGGGCGTACGTCGCCAAGAACGGCTTCCGCTCCGTGCTGATCGGCCTCTCCGGCGGCATCGACTCCGCCCTGGTCGCGGCCATCGCCTGCGACGCGGTCGGGGCGGCCAACGTCTACGGCGTCTCCATGCCGTCGCGGTACTCCTCCGACCACTCCAAGGACGACGCCGCCGAACTGGCCCGGCGGACCGGGCTCAACTTCCGCACCGCGCCGATCGCCCCGATGTTCGACGCCTACATGGGCTCCCTGGGGCTGACCGGACTGGCGGAGGAGAACCTGCAGTCCCGGCTGCGCGGCACGATGCTCATGGCCATCTCCAACCAGGAGGGGCACATCGTCCTCGCCCCGGGCAACAAGAGCGAGCTCGCGGTCGGCTACTCCACGCTGTACGGCGACTCGGTCGGCGCGTACGGGCCCATCAAGGACGTCTACAAGACGACCGTCTTCCGCCTCGCGCAGTGGCGCAACCAGGCCGCGGCGGAGCGGGGCCAGACCCCGCCCATCCCCGAGAACTCCATCTCCAAGCCGCCCAGCGCGGAGCTGCGACCGGGCCAGGTCGACACGGACTCCCTGCCGGACTACGACGTCCTGGACCGGGTGCTGGCGATGTACGTCGACCAGGACAAGGGGCGCGATGCGATCGTCGCCGCCGGGTTCGACGGGGAGCTCGTGGCGAAGGTGCTGCGGATGGTGGACACGGCGGAGTACAAGCGGAGGCAGTATCCGCCGGGGACGAAGATCTCCGCGAAGGGGTTCGGGAAGGATCGGAGGCTCCCCATCACGAACCGCTGGCGCGAGCACGCGTAGCGAGTGCCCGGGGGTTGTGGTTGCGGCCCGGTGGTTGTGTGCGGGCGGCTGCGCCGGGCTGCCCGGTGGTTGTGTGCGGGCGGCTGCGCCGGGCTGCCCGGTGGTTGTGTGCAGGTTGTTTGCGCCTGCGGCGGGCTGTCCCCCGCCGCAGGCGCAAAC
>NZ_JARAVO010000006.1:0-78381 GCF_033792805.1 Streptomyces sp. PA03-1a | reverse complement strand
GCGGGCGACGGCTCCGTCAGCCAGGCCGGCACCGCCGGGAGCCCGGCGGCTCCCGGGACCTCCGCGGTTCCTGCGGAGCCCGCGACGCCCCGCAAGCGCACCCCGGACGCGCCCTGGGACGTCCCCCGCGACCCCGAACCGGCCGCCGCCCCGGCAGCGGAAGCGCAGCCCGACGCCAAACCCGCCCCGGCAGCGGAAGCGCAGCCGGAACCGGCGAAACCCGCGACCGCACCGGACGAGGGCCGGGACGGCGGACCCGCTCGGCCCACCGCGGACGCCGACACCGCCGGCACCACCCCGGACACCCCCGGCAACGACGACGCAGAAGGAGGCAGCACACCGTGAGCGACGCCCTCGAAGTGATCCTCCGGCTGCTCGCCGTGCTCGTCGCCTTCCTCGTCCTGCCCCTCGTCGTCGGCCAGACCGAGCACAAGGTCATGGCCCACATGCAGGGCCGCCTCGGACCCATGTACGCCGGCGGCTTCCACGGCTGGGCCCAGCTCGTCGCCGACGGCGTGAAGTTCGCGCAGAAAGAGGACGTGGTCCCGGCCGACGCGGACCGGAAGATCTTCCAACTCGCGCCCGCCGTCGCGCTGCTGCCCTACCTCCTGGTCATCGTCGCGATCCCGGTCGGCCCCGGCGGACTCGTCGGCCAGGACATCGACGCGGGCCTGTTCTTCGTGCTCGCCGTCATGGGCGTCGGCGTGCTCGGCTCCCTCATGGCCGGCTGGGCCTCCGCCAACAAGTTCTCCCTCCTCGGCGGTCTGCGCACCGCCGCGCAGCTGATGTCGTACGAGCTGCCGATGCTGCTCGCCGCCGCGTCCGTCGCCATGGCGGCCGGGACGCTCTCGCTGCCCGGCATCGTCGACGCGTACGCCTGGTGGTGGACGCCGTGGCAGCTGATCGGCGCCTTCGTGTTCTTCACCGCCGGCCTCGCCGAACTCCAGCGGCCGCCCTTCGACATGCCCGTCGCGGACTCCGAGATCATCTTCGGTGCCTACACCGAGTACACGGGCATGCGCTTCGCCCTGTTCCTGCTCGCCGAGTACGCCGGCATCGTCGTGCTGTGCGGCCTGACCACCGTCCTGTTCCTCGGCGGCTGGCACGGCCCCTGGTCCGGCAGCCTCGGCTGGCTGTGGACGCTGCTCAAGACCGCGGTCCTGGCCTTCGTCGTCATCTGGCTCCGGGTCACGTACCCGCGCCTGCGCGAGGACCAGCTGCAGAGGTTCGCCTGGACCGTCCTCATCCCGCTCGCCCTGGCCCAGATCGCGCTCACCGGCGTGGTGAAGGTGGTGATCTCCTGATGGGCATCCCCGGTTCCGGCCTGGCCAAGGGCCTCGCCGTCACCTTGCGCACGATGACCCGGCGCTCGCACACCGCGCAGTACCCCGAGGTGCAGCCCGAGCTGCCGCCCCGCAGCCGCGGTGTGATCGCGCTGTTCGAGGAGAACTGCACGGTCTGCATGCTGTGCGCCCGTGAGTGCCCCGACTGGTGCATCTACATCGACTCCCACAAGGAGACGGTGCCCGCCGTCACCCCCGGCGGCCGCGAGCGCAGCCGCAATGTGCTGGACCGCTTCGCCATCGACTTCTCGCTCTGCATGTACTGCGGCATCTGCATCGAGGTGTGCCCCTTCGACGCCCTGTTCTGGTCGCCGGAGTTCGAGTACGCGGAGACCGACATCCTCGACCTCACCCACGAGCGCGACAAGCTGCGCGAGTGGATGTGGACGGTGCCGGCCCCGCCGCCGCTCGACCCGGCCGCCGAGGAGCCCAAGGAGCTCGGTGCCGCCCGCAAGGCCGCGGAGAAGGCCGCCGCCGCGGTCGCCGCCGCCGAGGCCGGGCCCGAGGCCGGGCCCGAGGCCGGGCAGCCGGGGGGAGACGCGTGAACCTCTCCGCGGCCCACCCCGGTTTCCTGTCCCCGACCGGGGTCGAGATCGTCTTCCTCCTGGTCGGCGTCGCGACCCTCGCCGCCGCCGTCGTCAGCGTCACCACCAAGCAGCTGGTGCACGCCGCGCTGTGGCTGGTCGTCGCGCTCGGCGGCGTCGCCGTCGAATACCTGCTGCTCACCGCCGAGTTCATCGCCTGGGTGCAGGTGCTGATCTACGTCGGGTCGGTCGTGGTGCTCGTCCTGTTCGGGCTGATGCTCACCAAGGCGCCCATCGGCCGCTCCCCGGACGCCGATTCGGGCAACCGGATCGCGGCGCTGGCCGTGGCCGTCGCCGCCGCGGGCACGCTGGTGTGGGTCGTGGTGGACGCCTTCCGGGCCACCTGGATCGACGTGGACGGCGCCGCGCAGGGCTCCACCAAGGTCACCGGCCGGATCCTCTTCCAGCACTGGGTGCTGCCGTTCGAGGCGCTGTCGGTGCTCCTGCTCGCCGCGCTCGTCGGTGCGATCGTCCTGTCCCGCAAGCAGTCCCGTCAGCAGCCGGGGGAGCAGCGCTGATGCATCTCGCCTATCCCGCCGTCCTCGCCGTCCTCCTGTTCTCCGTCGGCCTGTACGGCGTCCTCGCCCGGCGCAACGCGATCCTCGTCCTGATGTCGGTCGAGCTGATGCTGAACGCGGTCAACCTCAACCTGGTCGCCTTCGACGTCTGGCTCCGCGACACCCTCCACGCCGGGCAGGCGCTGACGCTGTTCGTCATCGTCATCGCCGCCGCCGAGATCGGCATCGGCCTCGCCATCGTCCTGCTGGTGTACCGCAACCGGGGCAGCTCGGACGTCGACCGCCTCACCGACCTCGCCGAGCACGACCCGCACGACCCGCAGGGCGAAGGGGACGGGCCCTCCGCACCCGAAGAGAAGGCCGAGGCCGCAGCGTGACCCTGACGACCCTCGCCGTCCTCGTCCCCCTCCTCCCCTTCCTCGGCGCCGTCGGCGGTCTGCTGCTCGGCCGCACCGCCCCCGGCTTCGTCCGGCCGCTGGCCGTGCTGCCCACCGCGACCGCCTTCGTGCTGGCGGTGGTCGTCGCCGTACGCCAGGGCAGCGGCCCGGCCACCGACGCCGCGACCCGGCTCACGCCGACCGGCTCGGTACCGATCGACCTCGCCCTGCACCTCGACGGCTTCGCGGTCCTCATCGCCGTCCTCGTCGGCCTGGTCGCCACCTGCGTGCAGCTGTACTCCACGGCCTACCTGCGCCACGACCCGCGCTACGCCTCCTACTCCGCCCTGGTCTCCCTCTTCACCGCCGCCATGTTCCTGGTCGTCTACACCGGCGACCTGATGGTGCTGCTGGTCGGCTGGGAGGTCATGGGCATCTGCTCGTACTTCCTGGTCGGCCACTACTGGGAGACCGAGGTCGCCCGGGCCGCCTCGCTCAAGGCCTTCCTGGTCACCAAGCTCGGCGACGTCCCCTTCCTGATCGGCGTCTTCGCGCTCGCCGCCGACGCCGGGACGTTCCGGATCAACGGCATCCTCACCGCGGCCACCCACGGCGGGATCGCGCACCCGACCCTCGTCGGCCTGCTGCTGCTCGCCGGTGTCGCCGGCAAGTCGGCGCAGTTCCCGCTGCACACCTGGCTGCCCGACGCGATGGCCGGCCCCACCCCGGTGTCCGCGCTGATCCACGCCGCCACGATGGTCGCGGCCGGCATCTACCTCGTCGCCCGGCTGCTGCCGGTCTTCGAGGCCTCCACCGTCACACTCGCGGTGCTCGGCGTGCTGGCCGCCGTCACCATGATCGGCTCCGGTCTGGCCGCGCTCGCCCAGGACGACGTCAAACGCGTGCTCGCCTACTCGACGATCGGTCAGCTCGGCTACATGGCCGCCGCCCTCGCCGTCGGCGACCGCAGCGCCGCCGTGTTCCACCTGGTCTCGCACGGTGCCTTCAAGGCCCTCCTCTTCCTCGCCGCCGGCGTCGTCATCCACGCCGCCGGCACCAACTCGCTGGCCGCGATGTCCCGCATGGGCGACCTCGGCAAGCGCGTCCCCGACGCCATGTGGACCATGGGCATCGCGCTGGCCGCCCTGGCCGCGATCCCGCCCTTCTCCGGCTTCTTCTCCAAGGAGTCGGTGCTGCGGGCGGCCGAGCACGCCGCCTCCGGCCACGCCGAGGGCGTCCCGTCGGCCGTCGGCTGGCTCGTCCTGGTCGCCGCGCTGGTCACCGCCGTGCTCACCGCGGGCTACGCCACGCGCCTGTTCCTCCTGGCCTTCCGCGGCCAGGGCGCCGCGGCCCCCCAGGCCCACGGCAAGGAACCGGCCGTCATGACCGCCGTGCTGTGGGTGCTGGCGATCCCCACCCTCGCCTTCGGTGCCGTCTCCCTCGTGCCGAAGTTCTTCGACCTCCCCGCCTGGCTCGACGGCAACGAGCTCGCCCCGACCCTGGTCACCTCGATTCTCGGCGTCGGCCTCGGCGTCGTCGGCATCCTGGCGACCTACGGCGCCTGGCAGGCCACCGCGACCCGCCGCAGCGCGCCCATGGGGGCCCTGGTCCCCGCGGCGGCCGACGAGGAGCCGGCGCTCACCGAGGCCGCCGCCTCGCAGACCCACGAACAGGTCTACGGTGACGTCGCCGCCGCCCGGGACCCCGGCGACCCCGGACGCCTGCTCCTCGGCCCGCTCTTCGAGCCCGCCTCGCACGGCTTCCGCCTCGACGCCCTGTACGCGGCGCTCTTCGTCCGTCCCGTGCTCGCCGCCTCCGGCCTCGTCCGCTTCCTCGACCGCGAGGTCGTCGAGACGTACGTCCGCGGCGCGGGCGGACTGCCCCGGCTGCTCGGGGCGCTCGTGCGCCGCACCCAGACGGGCAACGTGCAGACCTACATCAGCGTGCTGCTGGCCGGCTCCGTGATCCTCGCCGTCCTCGTCGCCGTCGGAGCGTGAGCCGTGAACGACACCGTCCTCCAGTACGTCCTCGCGGCCGCCGTCGTCCTGCCGCTGCTCGGCGCCGCGGCGGCCCTGCTGCCGCCTCCGCCCGGTCTGCGGGGGAAGGACCCCGACCAGGCCGTGCTGCGCCACGGCGTCACCGTCACCGGTCTCGTCCTCGCCCTGAGCATCGTCCTCGCCGTGGGCTTCGACCACGACCACCCCGCGACGATGCAGGCGAGCACCGACATCAGCTGGATCCCGGCCCTCGGCATCCGCATCCACCTCGGCATCGACGGCATCAGCCTCCCCCTCCTCGTCCTGAGCGCGCTGCTGACCTTCCTCTGCGCGCTCTACAGCTACTTCAAGATGCCCGCGGGCCCGTCCCCGAAGGCCTTCGTGGCGCTCCTGCTCCTCCTGGAGACGGGCACGCTCGCCACCTTCGCCGTGCTCGACCTGCTGCTCTTCTTCCTCGCCTTCGAGACGGTCCTCATCCCGATGTACTTCCTCATCGCCCGCTGGGGCGGCGAGAACCGGGAGAAGTCCGCCCTGCGCTTCATCCTCTACACACTGCTCGGCTCCGTGATCATGCTGCTCGGCCTGCTCCTCATCGGGTTGAAGGCGGGCACATTCGACATGGTGGCACTCGCCACTGACAGTGGCCCCGGAGCAGCTCTCAGTCACTCCACGCAACTGGTCGCCGTCCTCGCGATCGGCCTCGGCCTCGCCGTCAAGACCCCGATGTGGCCGCTGCACAGCTGGCTCCCCGACGCCCACACCGCCGCCCCCACGGTCGGCTCGGTGCTCCTGGCCGGCGTCCTGCTCAAGATGGGCACGTACGGCTTCGTGCGGATCCTGCTGCCCATCGCCCCCGAGGGCATGCAGACCTTCGCGCCCTACCTGGCCGCCTTCGGGGTCGTCGGCATCGTCTACGGGTCGCTGGCCTGCCTGGCCCTGGCCCGCCGCGGCGCCGGAGGCGACCTCAAGCGCCTCATCGCGTACAGCTCCGTCGGCCACATGGGCTTCGTGCTGCTCGGCATCGCCAGCCTGACCACCACCGGTGTCAACGGCGCACTCTTCGCCAACATCGCCCACGGACTCATCACCGGCCTGCTCTTCTTCCTGGTCGGCGCCCTCAAGGACCGCTACGGCACCACCGACCTCGACGGCCTCGCGGGGCAGACCGGCGCCGCGCTGTACGGCAAGGCCCCCCGCATGGGCGGCCTGCTGGCCTTCGCCGCCGTCGCCTCCCTCGGCCTGCCGGGCCTGGCAGGCTTCTGGGGCGAGATGCTCGCGATGTTCGGCTCCTTCAAGCCCGCCCCGGGCCTGGACCGCGGCGCCTACCTCGTCTTCACCGCGGTCGCGGCCTTCGGCACCCTGCTCACCGCCGCGTACCTCCTCCTCGTCGTGCGCCGCGTCTGCATGGGCGAACGCGACACCGTCCACGCCGCGCCGGCCCTCGCCGACGTCCGGGGCTACGAGTTCGCGGCTTGGACCCCGCTGGTCGTCCTGACCGTCCTCGCGGGCCTCTGGCCCGCCGCCCTGCTCGGCCTCACCGACCCGGCCGTGCGCACCCTGCTCGGAGGCAGCTGATGAGCACCCTCGCCACCTCCGTCGTCCAGTCGGTCGACTGGGCCGCGATCGCCCCGCCCGCCATCGTGGCGGCGGCCGCGCTCGTCGTACTGGTCGCCGACCTCTTCCTGCCCGACGGCCGCAAGCAGCCGCTGGTGGGGATCACCCTGGCCGGCCTCGTGCTGGCCGGGCTGAGCCTGCTGCCGCTGCTGGACGGCGACCGCACCACCTTCTGCCTCGTCGGCAGCCCCGCCGACTGCTCCTACGTCGCCGACCACTTCACCCTCGTGGTGCAGCTGCTGGTCCTGGCCGGAGCGCTCGTCGCGGCCCTGCTGTCGGTGCACACCCTCGACGAGCTGCCGGCCGGCGAGTTCTGGTTCCTGCTGCTCTCCTCGGCCTCCGGGGCCGCGCTGCTGCCCGCCTCCCGCGACCTGGCGACCCTCGTGATCGCCCTGGAGGTGACCACCCTCCCGTCGTTCGCCCTGGTCGGCCTGCGCCGCGGCGACCGGCTGTCGAGCGAGGCGGCCCTGAAGTTCTTCCTGTCCTCGGTCGCCGCGACCGCCGTCACCCTGCTGGGCGTCAGCTTCGTCTACGCCGCCACCGGAACCCTCCACCTGGAGGCCATGGCCAAGGGACTGCAGGGCGTCGACCCCCGCCTGGACACCCTCGCCGCCGCCGGCGCCGCCCTCACCGTCGTCGGCTTCGCCTTCAAGCTCGCCGTCGCGCCCTTCCACTTCTGGGTGCCCGACACCTACACCGGCGCCCCGCTCCCGGTCGCCGGCTACCTGTCGGTCGTCGGCAAGGCCGCCGGGTTCGCCGGCCTCATCCTCGTGACCGTCGTCGCCTTCCGGCCGTACGCGCACGTCTGGGGCCCCGCCGTCGCCGTCCTGGCCGCCCTCACCATGACCGTCGGCAACGTCGCCGCCCTGGTGCAACGCCCCGACCGCCCGCGCAGCGCGGTCCGCCTGCTGGCCTGGTCGTCCATCGGCCAGGCGGGCTACCTGCTGGTCCCGATCGCCGCCGCGGCGTACACCGACCCCGACCACCAGGTCGGCACCACCCTCGCGTACGCGCTGATGTACGGCGCGGTGAACCTCGGCGCCTTCGGCGTGGCCGCGCTCGTCGCCCGCACCGCGCCGCAGAACCGCCTCACCGACTACCGCGGCCTCCACAGCAGCCACCCGCTCGCCGCACTGGCCATGGCCTTCTTCCTGCTCTGCCTGGCCGGCCTGCCGCCCGGCGTCATCGGCCTGTTCGCCAAGGTCGCCGTCTTCTCCTCGGCCGTCGACGCGGACCTCGGCTGGCTGGCCGCCGTCATGGCCGTCAACGTCGTCATCGCACTCGTCTACTACCTTCGGTGGACGGTCCTGCTCTTCGCGAAGCCCGGGACGGAACCGGCCGCCACCGCCCGCCCGGCCGGCACCCCGCGCCCGCTCGGCGCCGCCATCGCGCTCACCGCCGTCGTCGGGATCGTCCTGTCCGGCGCACCCCAGCTCATCCTCCGCTTCGCCTCCGACACCCTGCTCTGAGCACCCCGAAGAAGGTGCACAAGGGAACTAACGCCCCTCCGGTGGCGTTGGCCCCTACGGGAGGTTCTCCTTGGACGAGGAGAGAAGGTCCTCCCGATGCACACCTTGGAGGGTGTACCGTGCACCGCCGGCACAACGGCCTGAAGACCGCCGCGCTCCTGGGCGGAATGTCGGCTCTCATCCTGGTCATCGGCAGCTTCTTCGGCCGTACGGGACTGATCGTCGCACTCGTCGTAGCCCTCGGGACCAACGCCTACGCCTACTGGAACAGCGACAAGATCGCACTGCGCTCCATGCGCGCCCGCCCGGTCAGCGAGTTCGAGGCGCCGGCGCTGTACCGCATGGTGCGCGAACTCTCCACCTCCGCGCGGCAGCCCATGCCGCGGCTCTACATCTCCCCGACCGAGGCCCCCAACGCCTTCGCCACCGGCCGCAACCCGCGCAACGCCGCCGTGTGCTGCACCGAGGGCATCCTGCGCCTCCTCGACGAGCGCGAGCTGCGCGGCGTCATCGGCCACGAGCTGAGCCACGTCTACAACCGCGACATCCTCATCTCGTCCGTCGCCGGTGCCCTGGCCTCCGTGGTGATGTTCCTCGTCAACTTCGCCTGGCTGATCCCCATCGGCCGCTCCGACGACGACGAGGGCCCGGGCCTGTTCGGCCTGCTCCTCATGATGATCCTCGGCCCGGTCGCCGCCTCCCTCATCCAGCTCGCCGTCAGCCGCTCCCGCGAGTACGAGGCCGACGCCTCCGGTGCCCGCCTCACCGGCGACCCGCTCGCCCTCGCCTCGGCGTTGCGCAAGCTGGAGACGGGCACCAAGCGCGCCCCGCTGCCGCCCGAACCCCGGCTGGAGACCACCAGCCACCTCATGATCGCCAACCCGTTCCGCCCCGGCGACGTGTCCAAGCTCTTCTCGACCCACCCCCCGATGGGCGAGCGCATCGCCCGCCTGGAGGAGATGGCCGGCCACCGCCGCTGACGCCCACGTGCGGCCCGGCCCGCCCGCGGGTACGGGCCCTGTGCAGGACGGCTGACGGAGCGGCGGCTCCCGTCCTCCTGACGGGCGGGGCCCCCGGACGCATGGGAGGCTTGGGCAATGAAGGCGGTCAACATCGTCCTGAACGTCGTGTGGCTGATCATCTGGGGCCTGTGGATGGCCATCGGCTACGCCCTGCTGGGCCTGCTGATGTTCATCTTCATCATCACCATCCCCTGGGGGATCGCGTCCCTGAGGATCGCCAACTACGTGCTGTGGCCCTTCGGCCGCACCACGGTGGAACGCCGTGACGCGGGCGTCGGGTCGCTGCTCGGGAACATCATCTGGCTGATCCTCGCGGGGATCTGGCTCGCCATCGGCCACGTGCTCGCGGGCATCGGCTTCTGCCTGACGATCATCGGCATCCCGTTCGGCATCGCGAACTTCAAGATGGTGCCGATCTCCCTGGTGCCGCTCGGCCGCGAGATCGTCCCCGTCGACGCCCCGTACGCCACCCGCTGAGCCGCCCTCGCTCCCGGCGGCCTGGGTCAGTCCGGCTCGATGTTGTGGTTGAGGCGGAAGACGTTCTGCGGGTCGTACTCCCTCTTGACCCGGGCCAGCCGCCCCAGGTTGTGCGCGCCGAACCCGGCGATCACGCGGCCCTCGCCCTCGTCGCCGATGAAGTTGAGGTAGACCGCGCCGGAGGACCACTGCCGCACGTCGGCGCGGATGCCGTGCGCCCACCGCCGGGCCCGCTCGTCGTCCGCCGGGTCCGCCCACAGGCCGAACGGGTGCACGACCCACGGCGCCCGGCGCCAGGGCAGCGGGTAGTCGGCCGGGGGACGCGCCACGGCGCCGCCCACGGGGAACAGCACGTGCTGGGAGGGGGAGGGGACCACCATGTCCCGGGCCCGGGCGCAGAAGCGGTCCACGGCCTCGTCGGGGAAGTCGTCCAGGTACTCCGCCGACCAGTAGTTCCGGTAGCCCGGCGGGTCGTCGAACATGGACTGGAGGTCCGCGTACGGCAGCTCCGTCACCAGCCGGCCCTGCGGGCCGAGCGCGAGCAGCGGCTCCAGCACCTCGCGCGCCGCGTCCCCGGTGCCCGCGTACGTCACCAGGACGGCGCAGGTGAGCGCGCCCACCATGTGCTCCGGGACGAACTCCTCCGCAGGCCCGGTGAGGAAGAGCAGGCCCCCGCCCATCTCGTCCGGCGCCGACGCCAGCAGGGTGCGGTAGGCGCGCAGCACCTCGGGGCCGGCGTCCGGCGGCCACAGCAGCAGGGCCACGGTGACCGCGGGCAGCGGGTGCAGCCGCAACGTGAGAGAGGTGGCGACGCCGAAGTTGCCGCCGCCCCCGTGCAACCCCCAGAACAACTCCGGGTTCTCGTCCTCGGCGGCCCGCACCATGGTGCCGTCCGCCGTCATCAGCTCGACTTCCACCAGGTTGTCGCAGGCCAGCCCGAACGCGCGCTCCAGCCACCCCGATCCGCCGCCGAGGGTGAAGCCGCCCACGCCCGTGGTGGACACCCGGCCCCCGGTGGTGACCAGGCCGTACGGCTGCGTCGCCCGGTCCAGGTGGCTCATCGTGGCGCCCCCGCCGACCCGTGCCGTGCGCGCCCCCGGGTCGACGACGACCGCGTGCATGCGCCGCAGGTCGACGACGACGCCGCCGTCCGTCAGGGCATTCCCGGCGACACCGTGCCCGCCGCCGCGGACGGCGACCTCCAGCCCGCGCTCCCGTCCGAAGCGGATCGCCGCGGCGACGTCCTCCACCGTCTCGCACAGGGCGATCACGGACGGCCTGCGGTCGATCATCGCGTTGAAGAGCGTGCGGCTCTCGTCGTAGGACGGGTCGCCCGGTGCGACGACCTCGCCCGCGAAGCCGGAGCGCAGGGCGTCCAGGGTCGCGTCGTCCAGGACCCGGGGTGCCATCGGTGCTGCCCCCTCTCTCCACCTCCACGGTAGGACGGGGGCATGGGCCCGGCACGTCGGCGCCGGGCCCGCGCGGTCAGTCCGCCAACCCGGCTGCCAGGGTCGCGCCCAGCTCCCAGCAGGCCTGCAGATCGGCCTTGGACGGCTCCCCGGTGACCGTCACCTCGGCCGCCGCCTGCTCCCAGCCCAGGCCCGTGGTGATCGACCGGATCCCCCGCACCGTCCCCGTCACGTCGTTGCCGCCGTGCACGTAGTAGCCGAACGGGCGGCCCCGCGTGCCGTCCAGGCACGGGTAGTAGACCTGGTCGAAGAAGTGCTTGAGCGCCCCCGACATGTAGCCGAGGTTCGCCGTCGTGCCCAGCACGTAGCCGTCCGCCGCGAGCACGTCGGAGGCGGTCGCCGCGAGGGCGGCCCGCCGCACGACGTCCACGCCCTCGATCTCGTCGGTGGTCGCGCCGGCGACCACCGCCTCGAACATCGCCTGGAGGTTCGGCGACGGCGTGTGATGCACGATCAGCAGGGTCGGCACTCAGCTCACTCCGACCGGCGCGGACGCCGGCAGGCTGTCCATGAACGAGCTCACCGAGAACACCGCGTTGCCGGGGCCGGCCGGGCCGTACCCGGGCGGCGAGCTCAGCCCGTACTCCTCCAGCGTCGCGCGGTACACGTCCAGCAGGCGGATGTGGTACTCCAGCGGCGCGCCCTCCGGGTTCGCCTTGCCCAGCGGGGTCGTCGGCTCCGGGCACCAGGTGGTGAAGCGCGGCGTGATGCCCCGCGACATGAAGAAGCGCAGGCCCTCCGCCGTGGAGTCGATCGCCTCCCCGACGCTGCCGAAGCCGAACGGCTCGGCCATCTCCACGCCCGCGACGAAGTTGGGGATCACGTTGCGCGGGCCGAAGATCTCCGCGGAGTCCAGGATGCGGCGGTGCCACTCGTCCCGGCCGACGTAACGTTCCTTGCCCGGGCAGTACAGCTCGAACAGACGGCGGTCCCACACCTCGTAGTTGGGGTGGTAGATCTGCACGCCGTAGTCCTTGAAGCGCTGCACGTCCCCCTTGGGCAGCGCCTGCGCGACGACCTTGCCGATCCAGCGGCCGGGGAAGCGCTCCTCGATGGCCTTCGCGTAGTGGCCGTAGAAGTCCGCCTCGTCCCGCCCGGCGACCTTGGAGGTGATCGCCCCGCCGGTGAGGGTGTAGGCGGTGGAGGACTTCGTCTCGTCGTACTTGTCGATGATCTCCAGCGCCTCCAGCACCTCCTCGACCGGCTTCACACCCGTGTAGGGGCGTCCGGCCGCCTTGTGCTGGCGCCAGTTGTGGTTGATGTCGCAGTACTGGCACTCCTCCTTGGCGCCGAAGTACTGGCACACGCGGAAGACCGTCAGATAGATCAGGTAGCCCCACTGGATCGTCGGCGCGACCTCCATCACCGACTTGCCGTTCTCCAGCGTGTGCCGGTAGTACGCCGGCATCGGCGGCAGGCCGACGTCCGCGATGCGCACCCCGTCGAGGTAGAGGCCGAGCACACCGCGCCCGCCCGCCCGCACGCGGTACGGCGAGGCCGGGTTCACCCGTACCGACACCACCGTGCGGCGCAGGTCGTACGGCCCGCCGGTGAGCACGATCTCCTCCGGCGGCCGCTTCAGCGCGGCGGCGCCCAGCTCGGGGAGGGTGCGGTGGTCGAAGGAGAAGATGAAGTACGACTTCGGCTTGACGTCGCCGTCCTCGTTGCCGCTGAGCGCGGACTCGTCGAACGCGATCCCGCCGCGCAGGAGGTCCTCCTTGATGACCGCCTCGCGGGGGACGTGCGGGAAGCGGCTCATCAGGTCCTCGACCAAAGCGGTGCGGCTTTGCATGCCCGGCTCCATCCTCGAGACACTGCCCCGGGTCCGCCGTCGACGGGCGGGGCGGTCCCGGGGAGACCTAACAGGAAGACACTACGCACCTACGGCGGCTTCCCGGGTGGCACCCTCCGAATGCGCCCCGTCGTGCGCGTGGCGAAGGCCCCGGCCGCCTCCTCGCGGCCGGGGCCTCGGCAAGACCTCGCTCAGCGGTAGTTCACGAACTGCAGCGCGAAGTCGAGGTCCTTGCCCTTCAGCAGCGCGATGACGGCCTGCAGGTCGTCCCGGCTCTTGGACGTCACGCGCAGCTCCTCGCCCTGGACCTGCGCCTTGATGCCCTTGGGTCCCTCATCGCGGATGATCTTGGCGACCTTCTTGGCGTTCTCCTGCGAGATGCCTTCCTCGATGGTCGCGAAGATCTTGTACTCCTTGCCGGACAGCTGGGGCTCGCCCGCGTCCAGCGACTTCAGCGAGATCCCCCGCTTGACCAGCTTGGTCTCGAAGACGTCCAGGATGGCCTTGACCCGCTCCTCGGAGTTGGCCTGCATCAGGATCTTGTCCCCGGACCACGAGATCGACGCGCCGACGTTCTTGAAGTCGTAGCGCTGCGAGATCTCCTTGGCGGCCTGGTTGAGGGCGTTGTCGACCTCCTGCCGCTCGACCTTCGAGACGATGTCGAAACTGGAGTCGGCCATCTTCTGTTGGCTCCTTGGCTCTGATCCGTCAGGTCCGCGACCCGCCTCCGGGCCGCCCCCGCAAGCCTAGCCACCGGACCCGCCCGAAGCGCTGATCAATAGGGTGGCGAAGCACCCCCCCGCATCGGGTATTGTTTACGACGTCGCCACGGGGACCGCACACAAGCGGCCCACGGAGACACTTCCCAGGCGGTGTGCCCGAGTGGCCAATGGGAGCGGACTGTAAATCCGTCGGCTTAGCCTACCCAGGTTCGAATCCTGGCGCCGCCACAGTGGAAACACAGCCCCTGAGCTGCGGAAACGCAGAGCAGGGGCTGTTTTGCTTGCTCCGGCGGGCGTTGGCCGCTGTCTCGCTCCGTCCCGTTCTCGGACGCTCTCCACCAGCGGTTGTGGACGGGGTGTGGACGGGAATCCGGCGCCCGACCTGCGGCTGTGGGGCATGCGTGGGACGGCTGGCTGCACCTTGGCTTCGCGGTCGTGGCCGCATTGTCAGTGGCCAGTGCGAGGCTCCCGGCATAGCCGTGCGAGGAGATCATCATGGGTACCTGGGCTACCGGCCCCTTCACCCATGCCGACCTTCCGCTCCGACCTCCGGAACCTGGCGGACGAAGCCCTCGGCCGCATCGTCAGCGACGAATCCGGATTGGCGTCGAACTGGGTCAACCCACGGGACGGCAGACAATGGCGTGCGACGCTCAACAGCCTTCGCGCCGTACTCGCCCCGCCGCCACCGACCATCCCGCTCTTTGACATCAAGCCATAGCGCGGAGCTCAAGAGTCCACTGTGCCGCCGGGGTTCATCGGCCACTGCATGTACCAGTCGAAGTCCGGTCCGTGGCTGAGCGCCTGGTCGGAGAGGAGGCGGCGTGGCCAGCAGGTCTGCCCACCGTTCGCCGAGATCGGTCTGCTGGCGCCGGAACAGCCCGCGACAAGGCCCCCCGCCCCCGCTTCCCACTGCCGTGATGAAGGCACGGTAGGAGGGAGGAAGGCTCATCCCGTGCTCCTGCTCGAAGCGAGCCATTCGGGATTCCGTGACCGGCGGGTCGAGCTGGTGGCGGTGACGTGCCGCACCGAATCGCCGATGGCCGGGGTCGGCTTCGGCCAGCGCGTGGGGCCGCTCGTGCACCTCCGTGGCGTTGCCCATGCGCCGATCGCAGGACGGTTTCCCGCGCCGGCGGACGACGACTCGGTGGAAGGGGACCGGAAACTCACTTCCGGTCCCCTTCCCGGCTGTCGCCGCCGGCGCGGGCGGGGTCAGTAGCTCAGGGCGGCGACCTCGGACGCGCCCGATTCCGTGCCGTCCGCGTAGAGGACCGTGACGCGGTAGTAGACCGTGGTGGCGGCCGGCTGGGTGCGGTCGGACCAGTACCAGTCGGTCGAGTTGCCCTTGGGCTCCGTGGCGAGCGCGTCGAAGGTCCCGCTCTCGCGGTTCCATCGGCTCACGGTGAAGGCCGTCACCGGGCTGCCGTTGGCGTTCTTTCCGTCGGTGAGGAACCAGTGGAGGGAGCCGGTCTCGTTGCTGTTCAGGTGGATCGGGGCGCCGGTCGCCGGTGGGGCGGTGGGGCGGAGGTCGGGTTCGGTGACCTCGGTGACGGTCGCGCCGGTGTCGGGGGTGAGCTGGTTGCCGTACTGGTCGACGGAGACGACCGCGTAGCGGATCCGTTGGCCGTCGGCCGCCGTCCGGTCGTGGAAGGTCGTCGCCTTGATCTCCCGCGGCCGCAGGGTCCAGGGGTCGATCAGCGGGGCGTACGTCCACCGCCCGTCGGCGAACGTGCCGCGCAGCACGCGGTAGTGGTCGAGGCCCGGTGCGGTGTCGGCGTCCCAGGTGAGGGTGACGCCGTTCTCCTTGGGGTCGGCGGTCAGGCCGGTGACCGGGGCGGGAGCCGTCGTGTTCCCGGAGACGGTGACGACGACCTCCTGGGACGGGGTGCCTCCGTTGCCCGCGTGGTCGACCGCGACCACCCCGTAGTAGTAGGTGGCGCCGGGCGGCGGCGCCGCGTCGGTGAACGTGGTGCCCTCGACCCCCGTGCCGACCACCTCCCGCGGGCCCCCGGTACCGCGCGGCTGGGCGTACCGGATGATCGTGTAACCCGCGAAGTCGTCGCTGGTCCGCTCGGAGGGGTCCCAGGTCAGCGTGACGCCTGCCTCGTCCTCCCGGCCGCGCGCGTTGAGTGCGGTGTCGACCGGACCCGTCAGGTCGCGGGTGTAGTACATCGCCGCGTGCGAGGCCGCCGACTCGTTGCCGTGCGTGTCGACGGCGGTGACCACGTAGTAGTGGATGTCGCCGGTCTGCGGCAGCGGCCCCGTGTAGCCGCCGTGCGACAAGGCGTCGCCGGTCACCCGGTTCTCCGGGGTGAGGGCGACCGGCAGGGACGTCGAGCGGTAGACGCGGTAGCCGGCCAGGTCGGGCTCGGAGTTGCTGTCCCAGTACAGGGTGATCGTGCTGGGGTAGCCCATGGCCCAGTTCTCCTCGACGCCCTTCGGGGCGGCGGGGGCGGCGCTGTCGACGGTCGTGATGCCGAGGTCGGCGGTGCCCGGCGAGGTGTTCCCGGCCTTGTCGTAGGCGCGGACCTCGTAGTAGTAGACGTTGCCGTCCTTCGGGACGGTCGTGTCGGTGTACGAGGTGGAGGTCGTCGTGGCGATCGGCTTCGAGGGGTAGGAGGCGCCCTTCAGCCGGCGGTAGACGCGGTACCCGGCGAGGTCCATCTCCTTGTTCTTGGCCCAGCCGACCTTCGTGGACGCGGTGGTCGCGCTGTAGGCGACGGTGGTCCCGGCCGGGACGAGGGGCTTGACCTTGTCGACCGTCGCCGACGTGCGGGGGGCGTAGCCGAACGTGACGTTGGCCGAGCCCGTCCAGTTGACGAAGTCGACGCGCAGGGTGTGCTTGCCGGAGGGGACGGTGACGTTGGCGGTCTTGCGCACCGTGGACGACACGTTCTTCCACAGGTCGACCTTGCGGACGCCGTCGAGGTAGACGCGGATGCCGTCGCGGGAGGAAGCGGTGAACGTGAACGGCCCACCCGAACCGAAGTCGCGCGTGGTGGACCAGCGGACGCCGAAGTTGTTGACGGGCAGGCCCTTGTAGGGCGCGCCGGTGCCCCAGTTCTGGTCGATCGCCGAGTCGCAGTCCGTGTGCCTGGGTGTCCCGGAGAACGTGGTGTTCGCGTAGAACGTTCGCTTGAAGACCGGCGAGGTGCAGGTCACGGCGGCGGAAGCGGGCGTGGCCGCGGTGAGCAGGCCGCCCGCTGTGGCGAGCACGACGGTGGCGGCCGTGGCGACCGTGGCGCTTCTGGGTCGGTTCATGCGTTCCTTCGCTTCCGGTCCTCGGCGGCATGGCGGCACCACCGACGATCAGGACCGATGAGGAACGCGCTTGGTTGTACGCCCCGGACCTCGATGTCCACGGCTTCTGCCGCGGCGTAGGAGCAGGAAGACGGCCTTGGCCAGGACGACGGCCACGAGGGCGCCGACGGCCCAGTGCTTCCAGGGGCCGGACGTCAGGAGCAGCCCGCCCAGGCCCAGGTGGGCGACGACGACCAACACGACGACGGCTGCGAGGCCGAGCTTCGTGCGCCGTCGCGCCGGGTACCGGGCCGGGTGGCCGGTACGGACGTGGCCTTCGGCCTGCTGCGACCGCTCGACGCCCATGATGAGGAACCCCCCACCTTCCGTGGTCGGTGTGCTCTTCGACCATGACGACAGGGCGGCGGGGCGGTATGTGACACCGGCCGTGCGACGGGTCCCCTCCTCCCGGGGTCAGCGCCAGTAGGTGTCGTGGCTGAGGCGGTGGTGGTGGCTGTCGTACTGGTCGACGGTGGCGATGGTCCTGCCGTCGGGGACGGCGACGGCCCAGGCGCGGTAGTCGGTGCCGGGGACGGTGACGGTGGTGGCCTTGAGGTGGGTGCCGTCGGTGAGGTTGACGATGCCGTACGCGACGGCGGCCTCGGGGTTGGAGACCATGAGGCGGGAGCCGGTGGTGCCCTTGTCGTGCGGGCCCCACAGGCCCGTGCCGCCGCTGCCGGCGGGGTCGTGGGCCCCGGTGACGGGCTGGCAGTCGGACCAGGGGCCGCCCTGGTGGTCGATGCGGATGCCGCCGATGTACATGCGCTGGCACAGCAGCGCCGTGCCGGGGGCGGTGGTGCCGTCGGGGAGCGCGGGGAGGCGGTAGCCCTCCGGCAGCGTCGGGTGGAACTCCAGCGCGACCGACCAGGGGGCGCCGCCGGTCGTGCCGCCGGCCACCCGGACGGTGACGGGGCCGGGCGACGCGGTGGCGGTCGGGCTCGCCGCCGGGGAGGAACGGTCCGCGGGGCCGGTGGAGGGGCGGGCCCCCTGGATCGAGACCGCCACGGCGACGGCGAGGACGCAGGCGGCACCGGCCACGGCGCCGACGGCGACCGCCGCGCGGTGGCGCTTCCTGTGCGCCCGCGCGGTGGCGAGGATCCGGTCGACGGGGGCCTGGGAGGCGGGGTAGGCGTCGCGCGACCGGGCGAAGGCGTCGCGCAGCCAGTCCTCTTGGGCGGGGCGGCGGTCGTGGTCGGGAGTCATCGTGCCTCTGCGGGGCGGCTGGACGGGTGAAGACGGGCGAGGGTCGCCCGGTTGCGCAGTTTGTCCAGGGCCCGGGAGGCCTGGCTCTTCACGGTGCCGACCGAGCACCCGAGGACGTCCGCCACTTCCTCCGCTGACAGGTCCTCGCAGTAGCGCAGCACGACGACCGCCCGCTGCCGCTCCGGTAGTCCGGCGAGCAGGCGGGCCAGGGCGTCGTACCCGTCCACGCCCCCGACACCCGCCCCGTCCTCGGGGGCGGGGCGGGTGTCGGGCAGCGACGGGAGGAGGAGGTGGGCGATCCTGCGGCGGCGGTGCCGGCTGCGGTTGGTGTTGACCAGCGCCCGCCGCACGTAGTGCTCCGCGTGCTCGGGCCGCAACCGCCCCCAGTGCGGGTACACCTTGGCCAGCGTCGACTGCACCAGGTCCTCCGCTTCGTGGAAGTCCGCGGTGAGCAGGTACGCGGTGTGCGTCAAGGCGCGCCAGCGGGCGGCGACGAAGCGGGTGAACTCCGCGTCCGGTTCGCTGCCCTCGGCTCGGTGGTCACGTGGCTGCACGGCAGGAGGTGCCCGTCCTTCTTCCTGGGATCAGCGCCAGTAGGTGTCGTGGCTGAGGCGGTGGCGGTGGCTGTCGTACTGGTCGACGGCGGCGATCGTCCTGCCGTCGGGTATGGCGACGGCCCAGGCACGGTAGTCGGTGCCGGGGACGGTGACCGTGGGAGCCTTCAGACGGGTGCCGTCGGTGAGGACGACGACGCCGTACGCGACGGCGGCCTCGGGGTTGGAGACCATGAGGCGGGAGCCGGTGGTGCCCTTGTCCTGGAAGCCCCACAGGCCCATGCCGCCGCTGCCGGCGGGGTCGTGGGCGCCGGTGACGGGCTGGCAGTCGGACCAGGGGCCGCCCTGGTGGTCGATGCGGACGCCGTCGATGTACATGCGCTGGCACAGCAGCGCCGTGCCGGGGGCGGTGGTGCCGTCGGGGGACGTGGGAAGGTCGTAGCCCTCCGGCAGCGTCCGGTGGAACTCCAGGGCCACCGACCAGCGCTTGCCGTCCACCCGGCCCTCGCCGATCAGCTGCGTGACGACCTTGGGCGCCTGCTTCCCGGGTGCGGCGACCGCCTTGGCGGCCACGGCGGCGGGTGCGCCGGCGCGGTGCGTGGCCGGGGCGGACGGGGCCGACGGCGCCGCCATGGCGGAGGCGCCGAGCGACATCGCGCCGATCGCGACCGCCGTGGCGGCCGCCACGCCTGCCTTCCTGGCAAAACTGAGAGCCACGGAGCATTTCTCCTTCGAAGCCGCCACCCGGCACCGCGCCGGGCGGTCCTTGACGGCCGGCGCGTGGGCCCGCGCGCCGGCCTGCGGTGGCCACCGGATGTGGTGGCCGCCGCTTGGACGTCCATTCGTAGGTACTCCCGAATGTGCGCGGAGGGTTGCACGGCCGCGCAACTTCCTCCGGGACGCGGCCGGTTGAGGTCGCACCGTACGGTGGCATCCGGCCGGTCCCGTCACGCGGGCCGCAGGGGAGAGGGAGCCGGGAATGGCAGGCCGGGCCCGTGGCCTCGGGCTCCGCGAGGCCCAGATCGTGGTGGGCGAACGCCACGACCACCACGGCGAACGGATCGTCCGCACCCCCGACAGCCCCCTCGACACGGAATCCCTGCACGCCCGCGCCGCCGGCTTCCCCGGCCGCGTCGCCGCGATCGAGGCGGTGTGGGACGGCGACACCGTGCACGACCGGTTCGTGGAGCTGCTGGCGATCACCGCGGACCCTGCGGGCGAGCACCACCTGGCCAGTCGACCCATCGCGGCACCGCGGTGCGGTACCTGGGCGAGGAGAGGGACGTGGGCCGGCGCCACCCTTCGGCGGTCGCCGCCGACCGGGCAGGCCGGGCCCTGGCCTCCGTCCTCTCGGTCCCCTTCCACTCCGCGAGTCCGCACACCCCGGACGACGAGGCGCCGCGCCTGCGGCTCTGAGCGACGCGAGGGCCACCGGGAGCCACCTGGAGCCCCTGGTGGGCATCGGTACCACCCGGGCACTTCCGGTATTTCGGGATGAGATGTACGAAAGAGGGGAAAGTGGTTGAACGTGGCACGCAGCTGTCGCGTACCTCCTGCTGAGGGAGGAGGGATGCCTGTGTGATCCGCGCTGACCGCACCGACACGCTCTGCCGGACTCCTACGGACGGCCGACGCCGCCCGCCGGGGCCTCGGGAGCAGAAGAGGTTTCCCCATGAACTACATAGCCGAGCGATTGCGCGTCCAGCCGCAGGCGGAGGACGCCGTACCGGTGCGCCCGCGGGTGAGCGCCGGTGACTGCGGCCTGCTGCTGATCCGGCTCACCTTCGGTGTCCTGATGGCGGGGCACGGGCTCCAGAAGCTCTTCGGATGGTTCGGCGGCCAGGGGCTCACCAGCACCGGCAAGGGTTTCGAGATGATGGGCTACTCGCCGGGGAAGGTCTTCGCCGCCATCTGCGGGGCCTCGGAGTTCCTGGGCGGCGTGGGCCTGGCGCTGGGGCTGTTCACCCCGCTCGCCGCGGCGGCGCTCATCGGCGTGATGATCAACGCCATGGTCACGGTGACCGGTGCCCGCGGGCTGTGGGACGAGCAGGGCGGCATCGAGTACAACCTGGCCATCACCGTCGTCGCCCTCGGGATCGCCGCCATCGGCCCCGGGCGGCTCGCGCTGGACCGGTACTTCCGCTGGGGGAGGGGCGGCTGGGCCGATGCCGCCGTCGCGCTGGCCCTGGGCGGCGTGGGGGCGCTGGTCGTCCTGAACCTGTAGGCCGGGCCCCCGTACCGGGGGCACCTGCCGGTGACCCCGGGGCGCAGACGGCCCCGGGGTCACCTGACGTCCGACGCGGGCGCCGCAGCAAGCTCACCCCTACGAGTGACGCGTGAGGCGTGCGCAGGAAATCGAACACATGATTGAATCCTGTGCATGGCCAACACCGTGTTCCCGCCCGACCTGGTGCAGGCGCAGCGCGAATGGCACCGCACCTACGCGCAACTCGCCGCGGAGCCCGCCCATGCGGCGGTCCTGCGGCGACGCCTGCTCTGGCTCTCCTGCCGGCTGTTCTGGCACCCGTACTGGCGCACCGGCCCCGGCCGGTTGCCCGCGGCCCGCGTGGAGCTGCGGCGGCAGGCGCGGGCCGCTCAGAACCCGAGGTCGGACAGACCGGGATGATCGTCGGGCCGTCGTCCGAGCGGCCAGTGGTACGCGCGCTCCGCCTCGGCGATCGGGGTGTCGTTGATGCTGGCCAGCCGTACGCGCATCAGGCCCTCGTCGTCGAACTCCCAGTTCTCGTTGCCGTACGAGCGGTACCAGTTGCCGGAGTCGTCGTGGCACTCGTAGGCGAAGCGGACCGCGATGCGGTTGCCGTCGAAGGCCCAGAGCTCCTTGATGAGCCGGTACTCCTGCTCCCTGGTCCATTTGCGGGTGAGGAACGCGACGATCTCCTCCCGGCCGTTGACGAACTCGCCGCGGTTGCGCCACCGGCTGTCGGGTGTGTAGGCGAGGGACACCTTCTCGGGGTCGCGGCTGTTCCAGGCGTCCTCCGCGAGGCGGACCTTCTCGATCGCGGTCTCGCGGGTGAACGGGGGTGCCGGGGGCTTCATCGGCATGGTCTCTCCGTGACGTCAGGGGGATGGCGCTGGTCGTCCCGATACGATCAAGTGCAGCCCAGAGCCGGACTGATCGCATCTCGGCCGTCCCCCCTCTACCCGTCCGCTCGCGCCCGCATCCCGCGCCCCGTGGAATGCGCGGGTCGGTGTACTGCTGTGACCTCAAGGCCGCCCGGGAGATCGGCTTCGACGAGGCCTTCCCGTACGTGGACTTCACCAAGCCCCTCGGCCAACGGCGCATCGGCATCCGGCGGATTCACCCGGAGCCCGGAGCCCGGCGCCAAGGCCCACAGGGCTGCCCGTAGTGCGGTTCAGTTCCCGGCGACGTCCTTCACGGCGACCGACACCGGGGTGTGACCCTCGATCAGTTCCAGGGTGAGCCCCGCCGTCGAGGGCGTGTCGAGCAACTCCGCCAGCACCGCCGCGACGTCGTCACGGGTCACCGAACCGCGCCCGGTGGAAGCGGCGAGCCGGACCCGCCCCGTGCCCGGGTCGTCGGTCAGATGGCCGGGGCGGACGATCGTCCAGTCCAGGGCGGCGCGCCGGCGCACCTCGGCGTCGGCGGCGCCCTTGGCGCGCAGGTAGGCGGCGAAGACCTCGTCGGTGCCGGAGCGGGACCCGGCGTCGGCCCCCATGGCGGAGACCATCAGGTAACGGCGTACGCCCGCGCGTTCCGCGGCATCGGCCAGCAGCACGGCGGCGTCCCGGTCGACGGTCTCCTTGCGGGCGGCGCCGCTGCCCGGCCCCGCGCCCGCCGCGAAGACGACCGCGCCGGCCCCGGCCAGTGCCTGGGCCACCTCGTCCACCGATGCCGACTCCAGGTCGAGCACGATCGGCTCGGCGCCGGCCTCGCGCAGGTCATCGGCCTGTTCCGGCGTGCGGATGATGCCCGCCACCTCGTCCTCGCGCGCGGCGAGCAGCCGCTCCAGCCGCAGCGCGATCTGTCCATGTCCACCAGCGATCACAGTGCGCATGCCACCGACGCTACGCCCGGCGCGCCGTTCATGCCGGGTCACGTCGGCTCCTCGACTGACGCGGCAGGTCGAGCGCCAGGGTGTCGGTGTACTCGCGTACCGCGCTGGTCCGGGAGACGACCCGCCCCCGGTGGATGACGATCCGGCTGTACGCGAGCGAGAGCGCGCTCTCCAGCCGGTCGGCCCGTACCGCGAGCAGCTCGGCGGGGAAGCCCGCCTCCACCCGCACCTCGGGCAGCCCCATGACGGCGCGGGCGTCCCGGCTCACCGCCTCGTACGCCTCCCCCGGGGCGCACTCGCCGTGGGAGGCGAGCAGGAAGGCGGCCTCCAGGGGGTCGCCACGGCCGACGGGGTTGGTCAGGTCGCGCAGCGCGCCGCTGCCCGCGGCGATCCGGACGCCGGCCGCCCGCAGGGTCCGCACCGGCGCGGTGCCGCCGCGGCGCAGCGACTCCAGGGCGCCGCAGCCGCCCTGCGGGAGGGCGGTCAGCGAGACCCCGGCGGCGGCGAGCTGCCCCGCCAGACGGACGGTCGTGTCGTACGGGAGCCGGGCCAGGCCGCCGCAGGGGCCGAGGGCGACGCCGGGGCGCAGTCCTCCCGCCATCGCGGCGAGCCGGGAGAGCCGGGCCGGGTCGGCGGCGTCGGTGTGCAGGTCGACCGGGAGGCCGAACTCGGCGGCCACGGCGAGCACGGCCTCCGCGTACCCGCCCGGGTCGGGGTCGAGGTCGGGGCAGCCGCCCACCACGTCGGCGCCCATCTTGAGGGCGTCGCGGAGCACGGCGAGGCCGTCCGCGCCGGCGGGCCCGGTGAGCACCCGGGGCACCGCCACGGTCCGCACGTCGACCAGGCCGCGCAGGGCGCGCCGGGCCTGCAGCGCCGCCTCCAGGGCGCGCAGCCCCTGTACGTCGCCGATGCGGATGTGCGTGCGGACCGCGGTCGCGCCGTGGCCTAGCTGGTGGAGGGCGCCCTCGGTGACCCGCCGCTGCACGTCCTCGGCGTCGTACGAGGGCGGTCCGGCGGAGCCGGCGGTCAGGGCGGTGTCGAGGTGGGCGTGGGGTTCGGCGGGGGCGGGCAGCAGGAGGTAACCGCCGAGGTCGACACGGGTGCCCTCGTGGAGGCTGCCGGCGGTGCCGACGGCCTCGATGCGCGCTCCGGCCAGGCGCACGTCGACGGTGCGGCCGTCGGCGAGGCGGGCACCGCAGAGCAGGAGGGCGGGGGCTGGGGCGGTTTCGCCCAGCGGCGGGTCGGTGGGCTGCTGCGGCTGGCTGTCGGTCATCGCGCTCCTCGGGGCCGGAGGCAAGATCACGCGGTTCCGAGCCTAGGGCGCGGTGCCCGGTCCGTCCGGGAAGAGCGAATAGTCGTACTGGTGACGTCAAGTGACGTATGGGGCCGAGCGGCTGGGGCGGCGGAGGCGGGAGGTGGTCCGGCGACTGCCCGCAAGATACGGATTTCACCTTCGGCGGCGGACCGTGTAATGTCTTCCTCGCTCGCCCCAATAGCTCAGTCGGCAGAGCGTCTCCATGGTAAGGAGAAGGTCTACGGTTCGATTCCGTATTGGGGCTCTGGTGATCGGATGACCCGCCACCCGGCGGGTGATCTTTTCATCGAAGCGGCGTAGCTCAGTCGGTAGAGCAAGCGGCTCATAATCGCTGTGTCACCGGTTCAAGTCCGGTCGCCGCTACCCCGCGTAGCCGATTGTGGGATCGGTCCTTCAATCGGCTACTCTTTCCGTGTTCAAACCTTATTGCCGTTCGTCAAGGAGCACTCACGTGGCCGCCACCGACGTCCGCCCGAAGATCACGCTGGCCTGCGTGGAGTGCAAGGAGCGGAACTACATCACCAAGAAGAACCGGCGCAACGACCCGGACCGTCTTGAGATGAAGAAGCACTGCCCGCGCTGCAACGCGCACACCGCGCACCGCGAGACGCGCTGACCCAGGCCGTAAGACCGAAGAGGCCGCCCCTGTCACCGGGGGCGGCCTCTCGGCGTTGGCGGACCCGCCGACGTGCAGACCACAGCTCCAGGAGGTGCCGATGGCGCTGGACCAGTCCTTCGTGGGGCGGACGTATCCGCCCACCGCTCCCTACGAGGTGGGCCGGGAGAAGATCCGCGAGTTCGCCGAGGCCGTCGGCGACCCGAACCCGGTCTACACCGACCCCGACGCGGCCAAGGCCCTGGGCCACCCGGACGTGATCGCGCCGCCGACCTTCCCGTTCGTGATCACGTACAAGGCCTCGGGGCAGGTCGTCCTCGACCCGGAGCTGGGACTGGACTACGGCCGGGTGGTGCACGGCGACCAGAGGTTCAGCTACACCCGCCCCGTGCGGGCCGGTGACCGCCTGTCGGTGACGGTCACCATCGAGGCCATCAAGTCGCTCGCGGGCAACGACGTCATCGACGTCCGCGGCGAGGTCCACGACGAGAGCGGCGAGCACGTGGTGACGGCGCTCATGAAACTGGTGGCGCGCGCGCCGGAGGGTGAGTGAACCGATGACGGCGAAGATCTCCTACGACGAGGTCGAGGTCGGCACCGAGCTGCCGGCGCGGTCCTTCCCCGTGAACCGCGCCACGCTCGTGCAGTACGCGGGCGCCTCCGGTGACTTCAACCCGATCCACTGGAACGAGAGGTTCGCCACGGAGGTCGGCCTGCCGGACGTCATCGCGCACGGCATGTTCACCATGGCCTCGGCGATCCGCGTGGTGACGGACTGGGCGGGCGACCCGGGCGCGGTCGTGGAGTACGGGGTCCGCTTCACCAAGCCGGTCGTGGTGCCGAACGACGGCACGGGCGCGCTGATCGAGGTCAGTGCCAAGGTCGCGGCCAAGCTGGACGACGACGAGCGCACGGTCCGGGTGGACGTGACGGCCCTCAGCGCCGGGCAGAAGGTGCTGGGCATGTCGCGCGCGGTGGTCCGGCTGGCGTAGCCGTGAGGAGAAGGCGGCGGGGCGTCCCGCCGCCTTCCTCTTGCTCCCGTTTGTTATTGACTGATAACTTACTTGGCATGGCAGGTGACGGCATGCGGATGAGCGCGGAGGAGCGCCGCGAGGCGGCGATCCGCGCGGCGATGACGGAGTTCGGCACGGGTGGCTACAACGGCACCTCCACCGGCGTCATCGCCAAGCGCATGGGTGTGTCGCAGCCGTACCTCTTCCGGCTCTTCCCCAACAAGAAGGCGTTGTTCATGGCCGTCGCGGCGCGGTGCGTCGAGACGATCGAGGCGCACTTCGAGAAGGCGGCCGAGGGGCTGGAGGGGGAGGAGGCCTTCGAGGCGATGTGCGGCTCGTACCAGGAGCTCATCGGGGACGGCGACGTCCTGCGGATGCAGTTGCAGATGTACGTGGCCGCCGTCGACGACGAGGAGATCCGCGAGGCCTGCCGGCGCGGCTGGCTGGGCTTGTGGGACTTCGTCAGGGCACGTACGGGGGTGGGCGACCGCGAAGCGGCGGAGTTCTTCGGCACGGGGATGCTCGTGAACGTACTGGTGGCGCTCGGTGTCCCACAGCACGAGCGCGGCTGGGCGGGGATCGAGGACCTCTACGCCGACCGCTTCCCGGGGAAGGGCTGACGGGTCGCGTCGGCCTGCCGTGGGGCCCACCCATGTCCATGAAAGTTATTGATCGATTACTAATCAGCTGGGGGAGTTCATGGCACAGCAACCGACGGAGGGCCGGCGCGGCAGCGTCGTCTGGGCACTCGTGATCACCAGCGTCGCCGGGTTCATGGCGGCGCTCGACAACCTGGTCGTCACCACGGCGCTGCCCTCCATCCGCGCGGACCTGGGCGGCGCCCTGGAGGACCTGGAGTGGACGGTGAGTGCCTACACGCTCACCTTCGCCGTCCTCCTGATGTTCGGCGCCGCTCTGGGCGACCGTTTCGGCCGCCGGCGCATGTTCCTGGTGGGCCTCGGCGTCTTCTCCGCGGCCTCCGCCGCCGCGGCCCTCGCCCCCGGCATGGGCGAACTCATCGCCGCCCGCGCCGTCCAGGGCGTCGGCGCCGCGATCCTCATGCCGCTGACCCTCACCCTGCTCTCGGCCACCGTGCCGCCCGAGCGGCGCGGCATGGTGTTCGGCATCTGGGGCGCGGTGAACGGTCTCGCGGTCGCCGCCGGACCGCTCATCGGCGGCTCGCTCACCGAACACATCTCCTGGCAGTGGATCTTCTGGCTGAACGTCCCGATCGGCGTGCTCCTCCTGCCCCTCGCCCGGCTGCGGCTCGCCGAGAGCCGCGGCCCCGACCCCCGGCTCGACGTGACCGGCACGGTGCTCGCCAGCGCGGGTCTGTTCGGCATCGTCTACGCCCTCGTCCGCGGCAACGCCGACGGCTGGACCAGCGGCCCGGTCCTCGGCGGACTCGTCGGCGGCGGTGTGCTGATGGCCCTGTTCGTCCGGCACGGCATCCGCGCCCGCAACCCGATCCTGCCGATGCGGCTCTTCCGCAGCCGCGCCTTCGCCGCCGTCAACACGGCCAGCCTGCTGATGTTCCTCGGCATGTTCGGCTCGATCTTCCTGCTCAGCCAGTTCCTCCAGGGCGTCGCGGGCTACTCCCCGACCGAGGCGGGGCTGCGCATGCTGCCCTGGACGGGCATGCCGATGATCGTCGCGCCCATCGCGGGCTTCCTCTCCGACCGCATCGGAGGCCGCCCGGTCGTCGCCGCCGGACTCGCCCTGCAGGCGGTGGGCCTCGGCTGGTTCGCCGTGGTGATCGAGCCGGGGGTGTCGTACGTGGCGCAGGTGCCGGCGCTGATCGTGAGCGGCATCGGGATGGCGATGTACTTCGCCCCGAGCGCCAACATCGTCATGGGCAGCGTCCGGCCGGAGGAGCAGGGCATCGCCTCGGGCGCCAACAACGCCCTCCGCGAGGTCGGCGGGGCCCTCGGCGTCGCGACCCTCGCGGCGGTCTTCTCCGCCCAGGGCGGCTACGAGTCGGCGGCGCGGTTCGTCGACGGCCTCACTCCCGCCCTCTGGGTGGGCGCGGCCGCCGTCGCGGTCGGAGCGCTCGCGGCCCTCCTCATCCCGGGCCGACGCGCCACGAAGGCCCCCGAGCTGGTCCCCGCCCCGCCCAAGTCCCTGGTCGACGCGACGCCCTGACGCCCCGTCCGGCGCGCGCCACCACCGGCCGGCCCGGTGGTGACGCGCGCTCCGGGCTACCCGGACCCCGTCCGCCCCGCGGGCGTCCATCCCTCGCTGCGGATGTCGAGCGCCAGGTCGCGGTCGTGGACCTCCTCGCCGCACGCGCGGCAGTACTCGACAGGGTCCACCGGATGGTCGTCCCGGTGCCGGAGTACGACCGGCGGCTCGTCCACCGCCCACTTGTCGCCCCACGTCACCAGGGACCGGATGACCGGCGCGAGGTCACGCCCCGCCTCCGTCAGGTGGTACTCGTACCGCGGCGGCCGCTCGCTGTAGGCGCGCCGCTCGACGACGCCGGCCTCCTCCAATGCGCGCAGCCGTGCGGTGAGGCGGTCGCGCGGAGCGCCTGTGTTGCGGGCGATGGCGTCGAAGCGCCGGTTGCCGTAGAGGATCTCGCGGACCGCGAGCAGCGCCCACTTCTCGCCGACGACGGACAACGCCGCGGCCGCCGAGCAGGGGCGCCCCGGCAGTGGGGGCACAGGTGTGGTCGGGCTCACCGGGCCAGTCTCACACGGAAGGTTGTGATGTCAAACCCTCTCGCCCTACCCTCGTCCTCACGCGATAGTTGGAAAATCAAACTAACTACGCACCGCACCCTCAGGAGGCGAGAACGTCATGCGCGACGCCGTCATCGTCGAAGCCGTCCGCACCCCCATCGGCAAGGGCAAGCCGGGCGGGGCGCTCGCCGGGACGCACCCGGTGGAACTGCTCGCCCACACCCTCAAGGAACTCGTCGGCCGCAGCGGGATCGACCCGGCGCTGGTCGACGACGTCATCGGCGGCACCGTCGACCAGGTCGGCGAGCAGGCCATGAACACCACCCGCTGGGCCTGGCTGTCGGCGGGCTTCCCCGACTCCGTCCCGGCCACCACGGTCGACCGGCAGTGCGGCTCCTCCCAGCAGGCCGTGCACTTCGCCGCGCAGGGCGTCATCGCCGGCGCCTACGACGTCGTCGTGGCCTGTGGCGTGGAGTCGATGAGCCGGGTGCCCATGTGGTCCAACGTGCCGCCCGGCGCGGACCCGTTCGGCCCCGGCGTCGCCGAGCGCTTCCCGGGCGGACTCGTGCCGCAGGGCGTCAGCGCGGAGCTGATCGCCGCCAAGTGGTCGCTGGGCCGGGAGGCGATGGACGCCTTCGCCGCCGAGTCGCACCGCAAGGCCGCCGCCGCCTGGTCGGCCGGCGCCTTCGACGCCGAGGTCGCGCCGCTGGCCGGACTCACCACGGACGAGTCCGTCCGTCCCGCGACCACCCCGGAGATCCTCGCCGGACTGCGCCCCGCCTTCGCCGACCCCGGCTACGCCGAGCGCTTCCCGCAGATCGACTGGTCGGTCACGGCCGGCAACAGCAGCCCGGTCAACGACGGGGCCTCCGCCGTGCTGATCACCAGCAGCGAGACCGCGGAGCGCCTGGGACTGCGCCCGCTCGCCCGGCTGCACAGCTTCGCGGTCACCGGCTCCGACCCCCTGCTGATGCTGACCGGGGTCATCCCGGCCACCGAGCGGGTGCTGCGCCGCGCCGGGCTGGACCTGGCGGACGTCGACCTGTTCGAGGTCAACGAGGCCTTCGCCAGCGTCGTCCTCGCCTGGCTGCAGGAGACCGGCGCCGACCCGGCCAAGGTCAACGTCAACGGCGGCGCCATCGCGCTGGGCCACCCGCTCGGCGCCAGCGGCACCCGGTTGATGACCACCCTCGTCCACGCCATGCGGGCCCGAGGGGCGCGCTACGCGCTGCAGACCATGTGCGAGGCGGGCGGCCTCGCCAACGCGACGGTCCTCGAGGCGCTCTGATCCGTACGGGGCGGGCGGTATCCCTGGCGGGGCCGCCCGCCCCGTAACCTGAATGCCGTGCACGTACTCCACGACGCCCCGCTCGCGCCCCTGACCACCTTCCGCCTCGGTGGCCCCGCCACCCGCCTGGTGACGGCGACCACGGACGCCGAGGTCGTCGAGGCCGTCCGGGAGGCGGACGCGGCCGGGACGCCGCTGCTGGTCATCGGCGGCGGCAGCAACCTGGTGATCGGCGACGAGGGCTTCGCGGGCACCGCGCTGCGCATCGCCACCAGCGGGTTCGAGCTCAGCGGCACCGCGTTGGAGCTCGCGGCGGGCGAGGTCTGGACGGACGCCGTCGCCCGCACCGTGGAGGCGGGCCTGGCGGGCGTCGAGTGCCTGGCCGGCATCCCGGGCTCCGCCGGGGCCACGCCCATCCAGAACGTGGGCGCGTACGGCCAGGAGGTCGCCAGCACGATCACCGAGGTGGTCGCGTACGACCGCACCACCGGCGAGACGGTCGTCCTGGACAACGCCGCCTGCGCCTTCTCCTACCGGCACAGCCGTTTCAAGGCGGACCCCGCGCGCCACGTCGTGCTGCGCGTGCGCTTCGCCCTGGAGGACGCCGGCGGCATGTCCGGCCCGCTGAAGTACGCGGAGACGGCCCGCGCCCTCGGCGTCGGGACGGGCGACCGGGTGCCCCTGGACACCGCCCGCGAGACGGTGCTGAAGCTGCGCTCGGGCAAGGGCATGGTGCTGGACCCGGAGGACCACGACACCTGGTCGGCGGGCTCCTTCTTCACCAACCCGGTCCTCACCGAGGCCGGTCACGCGGACTTCCTGGCCCGTGTCCACGACCGCCTCGGCCCGGACGTCACGCCCCCCGCCTACCCCGCCGGCGACGGCCGCATCAAGACCTCCGCCGCCTGGCTGATCGACAAGGCGGGCTTCGCCAAGGGCTACGGCACCGGCCCCGCGCGGATCTCCACCAAGCACACCCTCGCCCTCACCAACCGGGGCGGGGCCACGACCGCCGACCTGCTCGCGCTGGCCCGCGAGGTCGTCGAGGGCGTCCACGCGGCCTTCGGGATCACCCTGGTCAACGAGCCGGTGACGGTCGGCGTCAGCCTCTGACCCGCCGCCGGGCGCCCCTCGTACTAGTACGCCACCCCGACCGCCTGCTTCAGCGTCGCCGCGTCGTCGACCACCGCGAGCATCGCGTGCGCCACGTCGGCGCGGCCGATGGTGAGGCCGCCGCGCAGATTGGCGTTGAGCGCGGTCCGGTAGACCCCGGTCAGCGGCTTGTCGCTGAGCTTCGGAGGCCGTACGGCGGTCCAGTCGGTGGCGCTGCGGCGCATCTCCTCCTCCATCGCCCGCAGGTCGTCGTAGACGGGCCGCAGCAGCCCCGAGACGACGGGTGCGGTGATCCGGCCGAGCAGCGTCTCGTCCTGCGGCACCGGGCCCAGTGGGGCCGCGCTGACCGCCACGAAGCGGCGCACGCCCTCCGCCTCCATGGCCCGCAGGACCGGACGGGTGACCTCGGTGGCGATCCCCGCGTCCTTGCGCCGGCGCGGCCCGAGACCGGAGAGCACCGCGTCCCGCCCGGCGACCGCCGCGCGCAGCGGCTCAGGGTCGGTCAGCGACGCCGTGACGACCTCCAGGCCGGATCCGGTCACGGGCAGCCGTGCCGGGTCGCGCACCACCGCGGTGACGTGGTGCCCCGCGGCCAGCGCCTGGCGCACGATCTGCCGGCCGATGCCTCCGGTCGCGCCGAACACCGTGACGTCCATCGTTCCCTCCCAGGTGGGTGAGTACTCACTCACCTTTAGGGTGAGTGCATGCTCACCCCCGAGTCAACACCCACCCGGACGCGGATCCTGGACGCTGCCGAGCGCCTGATGCGCACCATCGGCCTCGCCCGCACCACCACCAAGGAGATCGCGAAGGCGGCCGGCTGCTCGGAGGCCGCGCTCTACAAGCACTTCAGCAGCAAGGAGGAACTGTTCGTCCAGGTGCTCAAGGAGCGGGCGCCACGGCTCGGGCCGCTCATGGCCGAGCTCACCGCCGACCCGGGCGACCGCAGCGTCGAGAGCTGCCTCACCGACATCGCGCGCACCGCGGTCCTCTTCTACGAGTCCAGCGTGCCGATCGCCGCCTCGCTCTTCGCGGAGCCCGCGCTGCTGGCACGGCACCGTGACGCACTGCGCCCCATGGGCTCCGGGCCGCACGTGCCGCTGCGGGAGCTCGCCCGCTACCTGCGCGCGGAGCGTGACAGCGGGCGCATCCGGGCCGACGCCGACCCCGAGGCGGTCGCCGCGCTGCTGCTCGGCGCGTGCTTCCAGCGCGGCTTCCTCAACTGCTACCTGGGCGAACCCGTCGACGACCAGCCGCTGGACCACTTCGCGGTCGCCGTCGCCCGCACCGTCCTGGCCGGGATCAGCCGCTGAGCCAGTCGTCGATCCCCGCCAGGAGCTTGGTCCGCACGCCCTCCGGCGCCGCGGAACCGCGCACCGACTGGCGGGCCAGTTCGGCCAGCTCCTCGTCGGTGAAGCCATGTGCGTCCCGGGCCAGTTCGTACTGCGCGGCGAGCCGGGAGCCGAACAGCAGCGGGTCGTCGGCGCCCAGCGCCATCGGCACCCCGGCGTCGAAGAGGGTGCGCAGCGGCACCTGCTCGGGCTGCTCGTAGACGCCCAGGGCGACGTTGGACGCGGGGCAGACCTCGCAGGTCACGCCGCGCTCGGCGAGCTTCGCCATCAGCCGCGGGTCCTCCGCCGCCCGTACGCCGTGACCGATGCGGCTGGCGTGCAGGTCGTCCAGGCAGTCGCGCACGCTGCCCGCGCCCGCCAGCTCGCCGCCGTGCGGGGCCGCCAGCAGGCCGCCCTCCCGGGCGATGGCGAAGGCGCGGTCGAAGTCCCTGGCCAGACCCCGGCGCTCGTCGTTGGAGAGCCCGAAGCCGACCACCCCGCGGTCCGTGTAGCGCACCGCGAGCCGGGCCAGCGTGCGGGCGTCCAGCGGGTGCTTGGTGCGGTTGGCGGCGACGAGGACGGCCATGCCCACGCCCGTGTCCCGGGAGGCGGTCTCCACGGCGTCCAGGATGATCTCCAGGGCCGGGATCAGCCCGCCCAGGCGGGGCGCGTACGAGGTGGGGTCGACCTGTATCTCCAGCCACCCCGATCCGTCGCGGGCGTCCTCCTCGGCGGCCTCGCGCACCAGACGGCGGATGTCGTCGGGGGAGCGGAGCACGGAACGCGCGATGTCGTACAGGCGCTGGAAGCGGAACCACCCGCGCTCGTCGGTCGCGCGCAGACTGGGCGGCTCGCCCGAGGTCAGTGCCTCGGGGAGGTGCACCCCGTACTTGTCGGCGAGCTCCAGCAGGGTCGCGGGCCGCATCGAGCCGGTGAAGTGCAGGTGGAGGTGCGCCTTGGGGAGGAGGGATACATCGCGTGCCATCCACAGATCCTGCCGCACCGGCGGGGGGTGCCGGTACCTCTTTCGGCCGCTTTCCCCGAACGAGCGCTTGCCCGCACACACACGCGGGCCCCCGGACCGGCCGGTCCGGGGGCCCGCGGGGCGGTCGGCTCAGGCCTTGGCCTCGCCCAGCAGCTTCTGCAGCCGGGAGACTCCCTCGACGAGGTCCTCGTCACCGAGCGCGTACGACAGGCGCAGGTAGCCGGGGGTGCCGAAGGCCTCGCCCGGGACCACGGCGACCTCGGCCTCCTCCAGGATCAGCTCGGACAGCTCCACCGAGCTCTGCGGCCGCTTGCCGCGGATCTCCTTGCCGAGCAGCGCCTTGACCGACGGGTACGCGTAGAACGCGCCCTCGGGCTCGGGGCAGACGACACCGGGGATCTCGTTGAGCATCCGCACGATGGTCTGGCGGCGGCGGTCGAAGGCCTTCCGCATCTCGGCCACGGCCACCAGGTCACCGGAGACGGCGGCCAGGGCGGCGACCTGCGCGACGTTGCTCACGTTCGAGGTGGCGTGCGACTGCAGGTTGGTGGCGGCCTTGACGACGTCCTTGGGGCCGATGATCCACCCCACGCGCCAGCCGGTCATGGCGTAGGTCTTGGCCACGCCGTTGACGACGACGCACTTGTCGCGCAGCTCGGGGAAGAGCGCGGGCAGCGAGACCGCGGAGGCGCCCCCGTAGACCAGGTGCTCGTAGATCTCGTCGGTCAGCACCCACAGGCCGTGCTCGACGGCCCAGCGGCCGATCGCCTCGGTCTCGGCCTCGCTGTACACGGCGCCGGTCGGGTTGGAGGGCGACACGAAGAGCACGACCTTGGTCTTCTCCGTGCGGGCGGCCTCCAGCTGCTCGACGGAGACCCGGTAGCCGGTCGTCTCGTCGGCGACCACCTCGACCGGGACACCGCCGGCCAGCCGGATCGACTCGGGGTAGGTCGTCCAGTACGGCGCCGGGACGATGACCTCGTCACCCGGGTCGAGGATCGCGGCGAAGGCCTCGTAGATGGCCTGCTTGCCGCCGTTGGTGACCAGGATCTGGGAGGGGTCGACCTCGTAGCCCGAGTCGCGCAGCGTCTTGGCGGCGATCGCGGCCTTCAGCTCCGGCAGGCCGCCGGCCGGGGTGTAGCGGTGGTACTTCGGATTGCGGCACGCCTCCACGGCCGCCTCGACGATGTAGTCGGGCGTCGGGAAGTCGGGCTCGCCGGCTCCGAAGCCGATGACCGGTCGCCCGGCGGCCTTGAGGGCCTTGGCCTTCGCGTCCACGGCGAGCGTCGCGGACTCGGAGATCGACCCGATGCGGGCCGACACGCGTCGTTCAGTTGCAGCGGTCATGCCTGCATCGTCGCAGACCCGGGGGTACCGGAGCACACGAGTTCACGTTCCGGTCGGAACCGCGCGCAACCGCGCCGAACCGCGCCCGGACGCGCGACGCATTCGACGCCCGGCCCGCGAACACGTACACTCATCCGTCGATGGCCCCCGCGAGCTGATCTTGGCTGCACACATCGTGCAGCCGCTCGGATGCGGTACGTTGGGGGGCACTCAAAGGGTCGTAGCTCAATTGGTAGAGCACTGGTCTCCAAAACCAGCGGTTGGGGGTTCGAGTCCCTCCGGCCCTGCTACACGCAGGCAGACGCTTTGAGGATTGTTTCGGCAAACGACCCGGATTCAGGTGAGGACGAGTGACGGAAGCCCTGGGCTCCACCGCGACGCCTGAAAGCGGTCGTCCCGACGGTGAATCCACGGACGCCGGCTCCAAGAAGCCCCGCCGCGGCGGCAAGCGCGGCAAGAAGGGGCCCCTCGCGCGCCTCGCGCTCTTCTACCGCCAGATCGTCGCGGAGCTCCGCAAGGTCGTCTGGCCCACGCGCAGCGAGCTCATCACCTACACCAGCGTGGTGATTGTCTTCGTTGTGGTCATCATCGCGCTCGTTACCGTGATTGACTGGGGATTCAACAAGGGCGTCTCGTACGTCTTCGGGTGATTCCTCCCGCGGAGGGCGCCCGCGGCGCCCGACCGCCTGTTCCACATCGTGAAGGAAGAAGCAGCGACCGTGTCTGACCCGAACCTGTACGACGCCGACGAGACCGTCGAGGGCGACGACACCGCGCTTGACATCGTCGAGGCCGCCGACGGCGACATCGACCAGGCGGAGGCTGCAGACGAGGCCGCCGGCGAGCCCGCCGAGCAGGCTGCCGTCCAGGTCGTCGACGAGGACGAGGACGAGGCCACGGAAGAGGAAGCCGCGGAGGAGCAGGCCCCGGTGGACCCGGTCGCCTCGTTCCGCGAGGAGCTGCGCGCCCTCCCCGGCGAGTGGTACGTCATCCACACCTACGCCGGCTACGAGAACCGCGTGAAGTCCAACCTGGAGCAGCGCGCCGTCTCGCTGAACGTCGAGGACTACATCTACCAGGCCGAGGTGCCCCAGGAAGAGGTCGTCCAGATCAAGAACGGCGACCGCCGCACCGTCCGCCAGAACAAGCTGCCCGGCTACGTGCTGGTGCGCATGGACCTGACGAACGAGTCCTGGGGCGTCGTCCGCAACACCCCCGGCGTCACCGGCTTCGTCGGCAACGCCTACGACCCGTACCCGCTGACGCTGGACGAGGTCACCAAGATGCTCGCCCCGGAGGCCGAGGAGCAGGCCGCTGCCGCCGAGGGCGGCGAGGGCGGTGCCGCCCCGAAGCGCAAGGTCGAGGTCCAGGTGCTGGACTTCGAGGTCGGCGACTCGGTCACGGTCACCGACGGCCCGTTCGCGACGCTGCAGGCCACGATCAACGAGATCAACCCGGACTCGAAGAAGGTCAAGGGCCTCGTCGAGATCTTCGGTCGCGAGACCCCGGTCGAGCTCAGCTTCGACCAGATCCAGAAGAACTAGCAGCCCGGAACACCGGAAGAGCCCCTGCCCGCGGTCACCCGCCGGGCGGGGGCTCTTCCGCGTACGGGGGGCGGTCCCGCGGCGGTGGGTGAGAGGCGCGCAGACGGCCGCTACGGGCGGTTTCCGGGGGTCCTCGGGGGTGCCGCCGGGTCGTCTCTGACCTGCTCGGTTTCAGGGCTCGGCACGATACCCGCTATCGTGGTGCGGTATGCCTGCTCGCAGGCAGGAAAACTCTCACTAGGACCCGGAGAGAGCACATGCCTCCCAAGAAGAAGAAGGTCACGGGGCTTATCAAGCTCCAGATCAACGCCGGCGCGGCCAACCCGGCCCCGCCGGTGGGCCCGGCGCTGGGTCAGCACGGCGTCAACATCATGGAGTTCTGCAAGGCCTACAACGCGGCCACCGAGTCGCAGCGTGGCTGGGTGATCCCGGTGGAGATCACGGTCTACGAGGACCGTTCCTTCACCTTCATCACCAAGACCCCGCCGGCTTCCCGCATGATCCTCAAGGCCGCGGGTGTGGAGAAGGGCTCCGGCGAGCCGCACAAGACCAAGGTCGCGAAGCTTACGCGTGACCAGGTCCGCGAGATCGCCACGACCAAGCTGCCCGACCTCAACGCGAACGACCTGGACGCCGCCGAGAAGATCATCGCCGGCACCGCGCGTTCCATGGGCATCACGGTCGAGGGCTGACCACACCACCAGCAGTTCCGTGGCAGGGCCTGCTCGGCCCGCACCACGACTCCTCAGGACACACAGGAGCAGTAGTGAGCAAGCGCAGCAAGTCTCTCCGCGCTGCGGACGCCAAGATCGACCGGGAGCGTCTGTACGCGCCCCTCGAGGCCGTCCGTCTCGCCAAGGACACCTCCACCAGCAAGTACGACGGCACCGTCGAGGTGGCCTTCCGTCTGGGCGTCGACCCGCGCAAGGCCGACCAGATGGTCCGTGGCACCGTGAACCTTCCGCACGGCACCGGTAAGACCGCCCGGGTCCTGGTCTTCGCGACCGGTGACCGTGCCGAGGCCGCGCGTGCCGCGGGCGCCGACATCGTCGGCGCCGACGAGCTCATCGACGAGGTCGCCAAGGGCCGCCTGGACTTCGACGCCGTCGTCGCCACCCCGGACCTCATGGGCAAGGTCGGCCGCCTCGGCCGCGTCCTCGGTCCCCGTGGTCTGATGCCGAACCCGAAGACCGGCACCGTCACCCCCGACGTGGCCAAGGCCGTCACCGAGATCAAGGGCGGCAAGATCGAGTTCCGCGTCGACAAGCACTCGAACCTGCACTTCATCATCGGCAAGACCTCGTTCGGTGAGCAGCAGCTGGTCGAGAACTACGGCGCGGCCCTGGACGAGATCCTCCGTCTGAAGCCGTCCGCCGCCAAGGGTCGCTACATCAAGAAGGCCGCCATCAGCACCTCGGTGGGCCCCGGCATCCCGGTCGACCCGAACCGCACCCGTAACCTCCTCGTCGAGGAGGACCCGGCCTCCGTCTGACCGGGTCGGGCCCCCGGGCCCGTGCAGTTGTGAACCGGCCCCGCGCCTCTCCGGAGGTGCGGGGCCGGTTTTTTCGTACGACCGTGTCGGCGCCGTGCGTTACCGTGGCAAGCGGTTCCACGGGGACCCGGGGACGACGGACGGCATGGGGTGGGGATTTCATGAGCTTGTCGGCAGCGAAGCGTCTGGGAGTCGGTCTGGCGGCCGTGGCCGTCGTGGTCGGGCTCGCGGGCTGCGACGACGGCGACGAGGGCGGCAAGAAGCGCAAGAAGGCCGAAGCGCCGCACGGGGCGGTCCAGGGGCAGGGCGAGATCGCCAAGGCCATCCAGGCCGCCTTCGAGAAGACCTCGGAGGCGAAGTCCGCCAAGGTGCGCATGACGCTCACCCTGCCGGCCGGCGCGCAGGGCGGCGGCACGATGCGGATCGCCGGAGTGCAGGGGTGGGACCCGGCGGTCATGGACGTCACCATGGAGGGCTCGGCCTTCACCGCCGCCGACCCGGACGCCCCCTCCCGGATCCGCATGATCATGCTGGACCAGGCCATGTACATGGACATGGGGGCGAAGCAGGCCGCCGAGATGGACGGCAAGCGCTGGATGAAGCTGGACCTGAAGGCAGCGGCCGAGGTGAGCGGCAGCGAAGAGCTGCAGAAGCAGATGACCGGCGGCCTGGACAACATGAACCAGGACCCGGCCGAGCAGCTCGCCCTGCTGCTCCAGTCGCCCAGCCTGAAGCACGTCGGCGCGGAGAAGGTAGGCGGCGTCCAGGCGGACCACTACAAGGGCACGCTGACCTTCGCGGAGATGGTGGAGGCCAACAAGGCCACCGGCGTCCTGTCCGAGAAGGAGCGCAAGGCCCTGGTCGCCAACGCCGAGAAGGCGGGCATCAAGGGCTACGACACCGAGATCTGGGTCAACCAGGACCACTACCCGGTGAAGATGGTCGTGGGCGTGAGGACGCCCGAGGGCACGCTCCGCATGAACGCCTCCTACTCCGACTACGGCACCGCGGTGAGCGTCCAGGCGCCGCCGGCGAAGGACACCGTCGACCTCTTCGGGATGCTCGGGGACATGAAGGCCTCAGGCGCCTGACCGGGGGCTCCGGCCTCACGGGCTGACCTGCCCCGACACCGGATTTGCCTGGTGCGGATCCGTTCGCGTACTCTTCAACGGAAGCCAAAGACCGCTGGTTGCTGGCGCGCCCGTGAGGGTGCGGCAGCCGAAGGATCCGCTGATGCGGACGGCCCGCGCAGGTGACAGTGGATGCACTCCCGGGAACGCTCCTCGCGATTCCGGTCGAGTCACGCCCCGTGCGCCTGCGCCGGGGCGTTTGTTTTGCCCGGCCCCTTCCCGTGCGGTCCGAATCACCCGGAAGGAGGCCGAGGCTCTATGGCGAGGCCCGACAAGGCCGGTTCGGTTGCCGAGCTGACGGACAAGTTCCGCAGCTCCAACGCCGCCGTGCTGACCGAGTACCGCGGTCTCACCGTGGCGCAGCTCAAGACGCTGCGCCGTTCGCTCGGTGAGAACGCCCAGTACGCCGTGGTGAAGAACACGCTGACCAAGATCGCGGCCAACGAGGCCGGGATCACCGCTCTGGACGACCTGTTCGCGGGTCCGACGGCGGTCGCCTTCGTCACCGGTGACCCGGTGGAGTCGGCGAAGGGTCTCCGTGACTTCGCCAAGGAGAACCCGAACCTCATCATCAAGGGCGGTGTGCTTGACGGCAAGCCGCTGTCCGCCGATGAGATCAAGAAGCTCGCGGACCTCGAGTCCCGCGAGGTGCTGCTCGCCAAGCTGGCGGGTGCCATGAAGGCAAAGCAGGGCCAGGCCGCTGCTGTCTTCCAGGCCCTGCCTTCGAAGCTCGTCCGCACCGTGGAAGCGCTGCGCGAGAAGGTCGAGCAGGGCGGTGCCGGTACGCCGGCTCCCGCCGAGGACGCGGAGTAGTCACTCCCGTGCTCTAGCGGGCCCGTACGCCCGCCGACATGTACATCCGGCACCTGCCGAATTAGTGGAAGGACCGCCATCATGGCGAAGCTCAGCCAGGACGACCTGCTCGCGCAGTTCGAGGAGATGACCCTCATCGAGCTCTCCGAGTTCGTGAAGGCCTTCGAGGACAAGTTCGACGTCACCGCCGCCGCCCCCGTCGCCGTCGGCGTTGCGGGCCCGGGTGCCCCGGTCGCCGAGGCCGTCGAGGAGAAGGACGAGTTCGACGTCATCCTCACCGGCGCCGGCGAGAAGAAGATCCAGGTCATCAAGGTCGTGCGCGAGCTGACCTCCCTGGGTCTGAAGGAGGCCAAGGACCTCGTCGACGGCACCCCGAAGCCGGTCCTCGAGAAGGTCAACAAGGAGGCCGCCGAGAAGGCCGCCGAGTCCCTCAAGGCCGCGGGCGCGTCCGTCGAGGTCAAGTGATCCCTGCCCCTTCCGAGGGGCTGATCAGCCGCGGGGCGGCCACCCTTTCGGGTGGCCGCCCTCGGTCGTTTGCGTGGTGCGTCACCCGGTCCGGCGACCGACCCGGGTAGGGTGATCATCACTGTTCCGGGACCGTCGGCTTCCTCGAGCTGTGACGATCTCCGCGGGGCGGAGGCCTTGACGAACCGCACGCAGCGCGCGATTCTCAGGACGCGTCGTCACATCGGCCATGGACCGAGGCATGGAACGAAGGCGATGCGGGAATGCCTAGCGTGGCAAGCGTGAAAGAGGGCATGACGGCTCACAACAAGGGGCTCCTACCGACCCCTCCGGAGGACGAGATTGGTGCAGTACCGGTCTCCGAAACTCTGCACTGGACATCAGTGTGCCAAGTGGCTACACTGACCCTTTGCGCTGCCTGTTAGCTGCCGCCTGGCCCGTCACCAGGGGCAAGCCCAAGCCTGAGCACACATGAGGAACCGTCCTGACCAGGGCCTCCTTGTCTGCGCCCGGGGGCGGAAGCCGGTACGCGCGTAGTGAGTCCGAGCCCTCGGAAGGACCCCCTCTTGGCCGCCTCGCGCAACGCCTCGACTGCCAATTCGAACAACGGCGCAAGCACCGCCCCGCTGCGCATCTCTTTCGCGAAGATCAAGGAGCCCCTCGAGGTCCCGAACCTCCTCGCGCTGCAGACCGAGAGCTTTGACTGGCTCCTCGGCAACGCCGCCTGGAAGGCTCGCGTCGAGGCGGCCCTGGACAGTGGCCAGGACGTCCCCACCAAGTCCGGTCTGGAGGAGATCTTCGAGGAGATCTCGCCGATCGAGGACTTCTCCGGGTCGATGTCGCTGACCTTCCGCGACCACCGTTTCGAGCCTCCGAAGAACTCGATCGACGAGTGCAAGGAGCGCGACTTCACGTACGCGGCCCCGCTCTTCGTCACGGCCGAGTTCACCAACAACGAGACCGGCGAGATCAAGTCCCAGACGGTCTTCATGGGCGACTTCCCGCTCATGACCAACAAGGGCACCTTCGTCATCAACGGCACCGAGCGTGTCGTGGTGTCCCAGCTGGTGCGCTCGCCGGGTGTCTACTTCGACAGCCAGATCGACAAGACGTCCGACAAGGACATCTACTCCGCCAAGGTCATCCCCTCCCGTGGTGCCTGGCTGGAGATGGAGATCGACAAGCGCGACATGGTCGGTGTCCGCATCGACCGCAAGCGCAAGCAGTCCGTGACCGTCCTCCTGAAGGCGCTCGGCTGGACCACCGAGCAGATCCTCGAGGAGTTCGGCGAGTACGAGTCCATGCGCGCCACCCTGGAGAAGGACCACACCCAGGGCCAGGACGACGCGCTGCTGGACATCTACCGCAAGCTGCGTCCGGGCGAGCCGCCGACCCGTGAGGCCGCGCAGACGCTGCTGGAGAACCTCTACTTCAACCCCAAGCGCTACGACCTGGCCAAGGTCGGCCGCTACAAGATCAACAAGAAGCTGGGTGCCGACGCGCCGCTCGACGCCGGCGTGCTGACCGTCGAGGACGTCATCTCGGCGATCAAGTACCTGGTCAAGCTGCACGCGGGCGAGACCGAGACCACCGGCGACAACGGTTCCTCCGTGGTCGTCGAGGTCGACGACATCGACCACTTCGGCAACCGTCGTCTGCGCAACGTCGGCGAGCTCATCCAGAACCAGGTCCGTACGGGTCTGGCCCGTATGGAGCGTGTCGTCCGCGAGCGGATGACCACCCAGGACGTCGAGGCGATCACGCCGCAGACCCTGATCAACATCCGGCCGGTCGTCGCCTCCATCAAGGAGTTCTTCGGCACCAGCCAGCTGTCCCAGTTCATGGACCAGACGAACCCGCTGTCGGGCCTGACCCACAAGCGCCGTCTGTCCGCGCTGGGCCCCGGTGGTCTGTCCCGTGAGCGGGCCGGCTTCGAGGTCCGTGACGTGCACCCGTCCCACTACGGACGCATGTGCCCGATCGAGACCCCCGAAGGCCCGAACATCGGTCTGATCGGCTCGCTGGCCTCCTACGGCCGGGTCAACGCGTTCGGTTTCGTGGAGACCCCGTACCGCAAGGTCGACGAGAACGGTGTCGTCACCGACGAGGTCAACTTCCTCACGGCCGACGAGGAGGACCGCTTCGTCATCGCCCAGGCGAACGCCCCGCTGACCGACGACAACCGCTTCGCGGAGTCGCGCGTCCTGGTGCGCCGCCGTGGTGGCGAGATCGACTACGTCCCCGGTGAGGACGTCGACTACATGGACGTCTCGCCGCGCCAGATGGTGTCGGTCGCGACCGCCATGATCCCGTTCCTCGAGCACGACGACGCCAACCGCGCGCTCATGGGATCGAACATGATGCGCCAGGCCGTGCCGCTGCTCAAGGCGCAGGCCCCGCTGGTCGGCACCGGCATGGAGTACCGCTGCGCGGTCGACGCCGGTGACGTCATCAAGGCCGACAAGGACGGTGTGGTCCAGGAGGTCTCCGCGGACTACGTCACCGTCGCCAACGACGACGGCACCTACAACACCTACCGGGTCGCCAAGTTCTCCCGCTCGAACCAGGGCACGTCCTTCAACCAGAAGGTCGTCGTGGACGAGGGCGCCCGCGTGATCGCCGGCCAGGTGCTTGCCGACGGCCCGTCCACCGAGCGTGGTGAGATGGCGCTGGGCAAGAACCTCCTGGTGGCGTTCATGCCGTGGGAGGGCCACAACTACGAGGACGCGATCATCCTCAGCCAGCGTCTGGTGCAGGACGACGTCCTCTCCTCGATCCACATCGAGGAGCACGAGGTCGACGCCCGTGACACCAAGCTCGGCCCCGAGGAGATCACCCGGGACATCCCGAACGTCTCCGAGGAGGTCCTGGCCGACCTCGACGAGCGCGGCATCATCCGCATCGGTGCCGAGGTCGTCGCCGGCGACATCCTGGTCGGCAAGGTCACCCCGAAGGGCGAGACCGAGCTGACCCCGGAGGAGCGCCTGCTGCGCGCGATCTTCGGCGAGAAGGCCCGTGAGGTCCGTGACACCTCGCTGAAGGTGCCACACGGCGAGACCGGCAAGGTCATCGGCGTGCGCGTCTTCGACCGCGAGGAGGGCGACGAGCTGCCGCCCGGCGTGAACCAGCTGGTCCGCGTCTACGTGGCACAGAAGCGCAAGATCACCGACGGTGACAAGCTCGCCGGCCGCCACGGCAACAAGGGCGTCATCTCCAAGATCCTGCCGATCGAGGACATGCCGTTCCTGGAGGACGGCACCGCGGTCGACATCATCCTCAACCCTCTGGGTGTCCCGTCCCGGATGAACCCGGGACAGGTCCTGGAGATCCACCTCGGCTGGCTCGCCGCCCAGGGCTGGGACGTCTCCGGCATCGGCGACGAGTGGGCGCAGCGCCTCACGGCGATCGGCGCCGACCAGGTGGAGGCCGGCACCAACGTCGCCACCCCGGTGTTCGACGGTGCCCGCGAGGACGAGATCGCCGGTCTCTTCGAGGCCACGATCCCGAACCGCGACGGCCAGCGCCTGGTGCTGCCCTCCGGCAAGGCCCGGCTCTTCGACGGCCGCTCCGGCGAGCCGTTCCCGGACCCGATCTCGGTCGGCTACATGTACATCCTCAAGCTGCACCACCTGGTGGACGACAAGCTGCACGCCCGTTCCACCGGTCCGTACTCGATGATCACCCAGCAGCCGCTGGGTGGTAAGGCGCAGTTCGGTGGTCAGCGCTTCGGTGAGATGGAGGTGTGGGCCCTTGAGGCGTACGGCGCGGCCTACGCGCTGCAGGAACTCCTCACCATCAAGTCCGACGACGTCCTGGGCCGCGTGAAGGTCTACGAGGCGATCGTCAAGGGCGAGAACATCCCCGAGCCGGGCATTCCCGAGTCCTTCAAGGTGCTCATCAAGGAAATGCAGTCGCTCTGCCTCAACGTGGAGGTGCTGTCCTCGGACGGCATGTCCATCGAGATGCGCGACACGGACGAGGACGTCTTCCGCGCGGCGGAGGAGCTCGGTATCGACCTGTCCCGGCGCGAGCCGAGCAGCGTCGAAGAGGTCTGACGGGCCGGCCGGGGAGCTGCCGTGAGCAGCTCCCCGCCTCCCCCGGACCGTTCAGACATGTTTGACTTTCGACCCCGAAAGAGGGATTGACGACAAAGTGCTCGACGTCAACTTCTTCGACGAGCTGCGGATCGGCCTTGCGACCGCGGACGACATCCGACAGTGGTCCCATGGCGAGGTCAAGAAGCCTGAGACCATCAACTACCGCACCCTGAAGCCCGAGAAGGACGGACTCTTCTGCGAGAAGATCTTCGGCCCCACCCGGGACTGGGAGTGCTACTGCGGCAAGTACAAGCGTGTCCGCTTCAAGGGCATCATCTGTGAGCGCTGCGGCGTCGAGGTCACTCGCGCCAAGGTGCGTCGTGAGCGGATGGGCCACATCGAGCTGGCCGCCCCCGTGACCCACATCTGGTACTTCAAGGGCGTTCCGTCGCGGCTGGGCTACCTGCTCGACCTCGCCCCGAAGGACCTCGAGAAGGTCATCTACTTCGCCGCCTACATGATCACGTGGGTGGACGACGAGCGTCGTACCCGCGACCTGCCCTCGCTGGAGGCCCAGGTCTCCGTCGAGCGTCAGCAGATCGAGCAGCGCCGTGACTCCGACATCGAGTCCCGGCAGAAGAAGCTCGAGGCCGACCTCGGCGAGCTGGAGGCCGAGGGCGCCAAGTCCGACGTGCGCCGCAAGGTGCGCGAGGGCGCCGAGCGGGAGATGAAGCAGCTGCGCGACCGCGCCCAGCGCGAGCTGGACCGGCTCGACGAGGTGTGGTCCCGCTTCAAGAACCTCAAGGTCCAGGACCTGGAGGGTGACGAGCTGCTCTACCGCGAGCTGCGGGAGCGCTTCGGCACCTACTTCCAGGGTTCGATGGGTGCCGCGGCGCTGCAGAAGCGCCTGGAGTCCTTCGACCTGGACGAGGAGGCCGCCAAGCTCCGCGAGATCATCCGTACCGGCAAGGGCCAGAAGAAGACCCGTGCGCTCAAGCGCCTCAAGGTCGTCTCCGCGTTCCTGCAGACCACCAACAAGCCCCAGGGCATGGTGCTGGACTGCGTCCCGGTGATCCCGCCGGACCTGCGTCCGATGGTGCAGCTGGACGGTGGCCGCTTCGCGACCTCCGACCTGAACGACCTGTACCGCCGCGTCATCAACCGCAACAACCGCCTCAAGCGCCTCCTCGACCTCGGTGCCCCCGAGATCATCGTGAACAACGAGAAGCGCATGCTCCAGGAGGCCGTCGACGCGCTCTTCGACAACGGCCGTCGTGGTCGCCCGGTCACGGGCCCCGGCAACCGTCCGCTGAAGTCGCTGTCCGACATGCTCAAGGGCAAGCAGGGCCGGTTCCGCCAGAACCTGCTCGGCAAGCGCGTCGACTACTCGGCCCGTTCGGTCATCGTCGTCGGCCCGCAGCTCAAGCTGCACCAGTGCGGTCTGCCCAAGGCCATGGCGCTGGAGCTCTTCAAGCCGTTCGTGATGAAGCGCCTGGTGGACCTGAACCACGCGCAGAACATCAAGTCGGCCAAGCGCATGGTCGAGCGCGGCCGCACGGTCGTGTACGACGTGCTCGAAGAGGTCATCGCCGAGCACCCGGTGCTGCTGAACCGTGCGCCGACCCTGCACCGCCTCGGCATCCAGGCCTTCGAGCCGCAGCTGGTCGAGGGCAAGGCCATCCAGATCCACCCGCTCGTCTGCACCGCGTTCAACGCGGACTTCGACGGCGACCAGATGGCCGTGCACCTGCCGCTGTCCGCGGAGGCGCAGGCCGAGGCCCGCATCCTGATGCTGTCCTCGAACAACATCCTCAAGCCCGCCGACGGCCGTCCGGTGACGATGCCGACGCAGGACATGGTCCTGGGTCTGTTCTTCCTCACCACGGACGCGGAGGAGCGCGAGCTCCGGGGTGAGGGCCGGGCGTTCGGCTCGACCGCCGAGGCGATCATGGCCTTCGACGCGCGCGAGCTCTCGCTCCAGTCGCGGATCGACATCCGGTTCCCGATCGGCACCGTCCCGCCGCGTGGCTGGACCCCGCCGGCGGACGTCGAGGGCGAGGAGCCCTGGCAGCTGGGCGACTCCTTCCGGCTGAACACGACCCTGGGCCGTGCGCTCTTCAACGAGCTGCTGCCCGAGGACTACCCGTTCGTGGACTACCCGGTGGGCAAGAAGCAGCTCTCCGAGATCGTCAACGATCTCGCCGAGCGGTACCCGAAGGTCATCGTGGCGGCGACGCTCGACAACCTGAAGGCGTCCGGTTTCCACTGGGCGACCCGTTCCGGTGTCACCGTGGCCATCTCCGACGTCGTCGTGCCCGAGGCCAAGAAGGCCATCATCGCGGGCTACGAGGCTCAGGACGAGAAGGTCCAGAAGCAGTACGAGCGCGGTCTGATCACCAAGGACGAGCGCACGCAGGAGCTCATCGCGATCTGGACCAAGGCGACCAACGAGGTCGCCGAGGCGATGAACGCGAACTTCCCGAAGACCAACCCGATCTTCATGATGGTCGACTCGGGTGCCCGCGGAAACATGATGCAGATGCGTCAGATCGCGGGTATGCGTGGCCTGGTGTCCAACGCGAAGAACGAGACCATCCCGCGGCCGATCAAGGCGTCGTTCCGCGAGGGTCTCACCGTGCTGGAGTACTTCATCTCCACCCACGGTGCCCGTAAGGGTCTCGCGGACACCGCTCTGCGTACCGCCGACTCCGGTTACCTGACGCGTCGTCTGGTCGACGTCTCCCAGGACGTCATCATCCGCGAGGAGGACTGCGGCACCGAGCGCGGCCTCAAGCTGGCGATCGCCGAGCGCTCCGAGGACGGTTCGCTGCGCAAGACGGACGACGTCGAGACCAGCGTGTACGCGCGCTGCCTCGCCGAGGACGTCGTGGTGGACGGCAAGGTGCTGGCCACCGCCGGCACCGACCTGGGCGACGTGCTCATCGAGCAGCTCATCCACAACGGCGTCGAGGAGGTCAAGACCCGCTCGGTCCTGACCTGCGAGTCCGCGGTGGGCACCTGCGCGATGTGCTACGGCCGTTCGCTCGCGACCGGCAAGCTGGTGGACATCGGTGAGGCGGTCGGCATCATCGCCGCCCAGTCCATCGGTGAGCCCGGCACCCAGCTGACGATGCGTACCTTCCACACCGGTGGTGTGGCCGGTGACGACATCACGCAGGGTCTGCCGCGTGTCGTCGAGCTCTTCGAGGCGCGTACCCCCAAGGGTGTCGCCCCGATCTCGGAGGCGGCGGGCCGCATCCGGATCGAGGAGACCGAGAAGACCAAGAAGATCGTCATCACCCCGGACGACGGTGCCGAGGAGATCGCCTACCCGATCTCCAAGCGTGCCCGGCTGCTGGTGGGCGAGGGCGACCACGTCGAGGTCGGCGAGAAGCTGACCGTGGGTGCCACCAACCCGCACGACGTGCTGCGCATCCTGGGTCAGCGGGCCGTCCAGGTCCACCTGGTCGGGGAGGTCCAGAAGGTCTACAACTCGCAGGGTGTGTCGATCCACGACAAGCACATCGAGATCATCATCCGGCAGATGCTCCGCCGGGTGACGATCATCGAGTCCGGCGACGCGGAGCTGCTGCCGGGCGAGCTGGTCGAGCGCGGCCGCTTCGAGACCGAGAACCGTCGGGTCGTGGCGGAGGGTGGCCACCCGGCCTCCGGCCGTCCGCAGCTGATGGGTATCACCAAGGCCTCGCTGGCCACCGAGTCCTGGCTGTCGGCCGCCTCCTTCCAGGAGACGACCCGGGTCCTCACCGACGCGGCGATCCACGCCAAGTCCGACTCGCTGCTGGGCCTCAAGGAGAACGTCATCATCGGTAAGCTCATCCCGGCCGGTACGGGTCTGTCCCGCTACCGCAACATCCGGGTCGAGCCGACCGAGGAGGCCAAGGCCGCGATGTACTCGGCCGTCGGCTACGACGACATCGACTACAGCCCGTTCGGCACCGGCTCCGGCCAGGCCGTCCCGCTGGAGGACTACGACTACGGCCCGTACAACGGCTGAGTCGTCCGCTCGAAGCCGCTGGGCGGCCATCCCTCGGGGTGGCCGCCCAGCGGCTTTGTGCCGCCCTGGACGGGCCTGTGGGGGCCTTCCAGGGCGGTACGGGCGGGGGAGGGGCGGCACGGACCGGCCGACCGTGTGACGGGGCGTCCTGGGAACGTGGTTTTCCGGGCATAATGGAGCGATGCGGGCTGCGAACGATGATCGCGAGCGTACGGTGGACGTGCTCAAGGCTGCGTTCACCGAAGGGCGGTTGACCCAGCCGGAGTTCGAGGACCGGGTCGGGCTGGCCTACCAGGCGGTGACGTACCAGGAGCTGTATGGGCTCACCGCGGACATCCCGCGCCCACGCCGGCTCCCCGCGCCTCCGCCGCCGGTCAACGCCAAGGCGGTCGCCTCGCTGGTCTGCGGTGCGGTGGGCATGTTCGGACTGGTGATCCCCGGGATACCGGCCGTGGTGCTGGGGCACATGGCGCGCCGGGAGATCCGGCGCACGGGCGAGCGGGGCGACGCGCTCGCGGTGTGCGGACTGGTGATGGGGTACCTTCTGACCGCGTTCACGGTCGCGATCACGGCGATCGTCGTTATGGTGGTAGTGGCGGTCAGTCACGGCTGAGTGCGTTCTCGCGAGCTCCCCGCGGGGCCCGGCGGGAGGGTGCGGCATCGGCCGAGACCATATGTTTTGACCGAAGGCTGGGCGCTGGGTACGCTCTGACCTTGTGCCTGGGGTGTGCCCGGGTTCTCGTGCGTGCACTTGTCCGTGCGGGACACCGAGGCCGATACACCGACAAATATGCGGTTTCGCTTCGGCGGAAATCGTATGAGGTGCGCGACACACCCGACCGCGTGGGTCGGCGTGAGCCGCTGAAACCCCAGGTTAGAAGTATCGAGTCGGCACACAGAAACCGGAGAAACGGTGCCTACGATCCAGCAGCTGGTCCGAAAGGGCCGGCAGGACAAGGTCGAGAAGAACAAGACGCCCGCACTGAAGGGTTCCCCTCAGCGCCGCGGCGTCTGCACGCGCGTCTACACGACCACCCCGAAGAAGCCGAACTCTGCCCTGCGCAAGGTCGCGCGTGTGCGACTGACCAGCGGCATCGAGGTCACCGCTTACATCCCGGGTGAGGGTCACAACCTGCAGGAGCACTCCATCGTGCTCGTGCGTGGTGGCCGTGTGAAGGACCTGCCGGGTGTTCGCTACAAGATCATCCGCGGCTCGCTCGACACCCAGGGTGTCAAGAACCGCAAGCAGGCCCGCAGCCGCTACGGCGCCAAGAAGGAGAAGTAAGAATGCCTCGTAAGGGCCCCGCCCCGAAGCGCCCGGTCATCATCGACCCGGTCTACGGTTCTCCTCTGGTGACGTCGCTCGTCAACAAGATCCTGCTGCACGGCAAGCGCTCCACCGCCGAGCGCATCGTGTACGGCGCCCTCGAGGGCCTGCGCGAGAAGACCGGGCAGGACCCGGTCATCACGCTCAAGCGCGCCCTGGAGAACGTCAAGCCCTCCCTCGAGGTCAAGTCCCGCCGTGTCGGTGGCGCGACCTACCAGGTGCCGATCGAGGTCCGCCCCGGCCGCGCCAACACCCTGGCGCTGCGCTGGCTGGTGGGTTACTCCCGCGCCCGCCGCGAGAAGACCATGACCGAGCGTCTGATGAACGAGCTGATGGACGCCAGCAACGGTCTGGGCGCCGCGGTGAAGCGTCGCGAGGACACCCACAAGATGGCCGAGTCCAACAAGGCCTTCGCGCACTACCGCTGGTAGTCCGCGCCCCCATCGAGAGAACCGAGAGAAGACTGAAGCCTTATGGCTACCACTTCACTTGACCTGGCCAGGGTCCGCAACATCGGGATCATGGCCCACATCGACGCGGGCAAGACGACGACCACCGAGCGGATCCTGTTCTACACCGGTGTCTCGTACAAGATCGGCGAAGTCCACGACGGCGCTGCCACCATGGACTGGATGGAGCAGGAGCAGGAGCGCGGCATCACGATCACGTCGGCCGCGACGACCTGCCACTGGCCGCTGGAGAACGTCGACCACACCATCAACATCATCGACACCCCGGGTCACGTCGACTTCACCGTCGAGGTGGAGCGCTCGCTGCGCGTGCTCGACGGTGCCGTGACGGTGTTCGACGGTGTCGCCGGTGTCGAGCCGCAGTCCGAGACCGTCTGGCGTCAGGCGGACCGCTACGGTGTGCCGCGCATCTGCTTCGTCAACAAGCTCGACCGCACCGGCGCCGAGTTCCACCGCTGCGTCGACATGATCGTGGACCGCCTCGGTGCGGTTCCGCTGGTCATGCAGCTGCCGATCGGTGCCGAGGCCGACTTCAAGGGCGTGGTCGACCTCGTCCAGATGAAGGCCCTCGTGTGGTCCGCCGAGGCCACCAAGGGCGAGATGTACGACGTCGTCGACATCCCCGACACCCACACCGAGGCCGCCGACGAGTGGCGCGGCAAGCTGCTCGAGGCCGTCGCCGAGAACGACGAAGAGATGATGGAGCTGTACCTGGAGGGCACCGAGCCCAGCCAGGAGCAGCTGATGGCGGCCATCCGCCGCATCACCCTCGCCTCCAAGGGCGGCGCGGGCTCCGTCACCGTCACCCCGGTGTTCTGCGGAACCGCGTTCAAGAACAAGGGCGTCCAGCCCCTGCTCGACGCGGTCGTGCGGTACCTGCCCTCGCCGCTGGACGTCGAGGCCATCGAGGGCCACGCCGTCGGCGACGCCGAGCAGATCATCAAGCGCAAGCCCTCGGACGACGAGCCCTTCTCCGGCCTCGCGTTCAAGATCATGAGCGACCCGCACCTCGGCAAGCTCACCTTCGTCCGGGTGTACTCGGGCCGCCTGGAGTCCGGCAGCTCCGTGCTGAACTCCGTCAAGGGCAAGAAGGAGCGCATCGGCAAGATCTACCGCATGCACGCGAACAAGCGTGAGGAGATCGACTCGGTGGGCGCCGGCGACATCGTCGCCGTCATGGGCCTGAAGCAGACCACCACCGGTGAGACGCTGTCCGACGACAAGAACCCGGTGATCCTGGAGTCCATGGACTTCCCGGCTCCGGTCATCCAGGTCGCGATCGAGCCCAAGTCCAAGGGCGACCAGGAGAAGCTGGGTGTCGCCATCCAGCGCCTCTCGGAGGAGGACCCCTCCTTCCAGGTCCACTCGGACGAGGAGACCGGCCAGACGATCATCGGCGGCATGGGCGAACTGCACCTCGAGGTGCTGGTCGACCGCATGAAGCGCGAGTTCAAGGTCGAGGCGAACGTGGGCAAGCCCCAGGTCGCCTACCGCGAGACCATCCGCAAGGCGGTCGAGCGGATCGACTACACGCACAAGAAGCAGACCGGCGGTACCGGCCAGTTCGCGAAGGTGCAGATCTCGCTGGAGCCGCTGGAGGGCGGAGACGCCTCCTACGAGTTCGTCAACAAGGTCACCGGTGGCCGCATCCCCCGCGAGTACATCCCGTCGGTGGACTCCGGTGCCCAGGAGGCCATGAAGTTCGGCATCCTGGCCGGCTACGAGATGGTCGGCGTCCGCGTCACCCTTCTCGACGGTGGCTACCACGAGGTCGACTCCTCCGAGCTGGCGTTCAAGATCGCCGGTTCGCAGGCCTTCAAGGAGGGCGCCCGCAAGGCGAGCCCCGTCCTCCTCGAGCCGATGATGGCCGTCGAGGTCACCACGCCCGAGGAGTCCATGGGCGACGTCATCGGCGACCTCAACTCCCGCCGTGGCCAGATCCAGGCCATGGAGGAGCGCAGTGGTGCCCGGGTCGTCAAGGGCCTGGTACCGCTGTCGGAGATGTTCGGCTACGTCGGCGACCTCCGCAGCAAGACGTCGGGTCGCGCGAGCTACTCGATGCAGTTCGACTCCTACGCCGAGGTTCCCAAGAACGTCGCCGAGGAGATCATCGCGAAGGCCAAGGGCGAGTAACCCAGCAGTTGTTCCCGCACTAGGCTTGACCGGGAGGCTTGGGGGCATTCCGCCGCGAACCGCAAGGGGAGCGTCGGATGCCCCGGCCGCCCGTAACCCAGCAAAGATCACCCTGGCGCCGATGAAGTAAGGCGTACAGCAACTCCACAGGAGGACCCCAGTGGCGAAGGCGAAGTTCGAGCGGACTAAGCCGCACGTCAACATCGGCACCATCGGTCACATCGACCACGGTAAGACCACTCTTACCGCTGCGATCACCAAGGTGCTGCACGACGCGTACCCGGACCTGAACCCCTTCACGCCGTTCGACCAGATCGACAAGGCGCCGGAGGAGCGGCAGCGCGGTATCACCATCTCCATCGCGCACGTCGAGTACCAGACGGACGCGCGTCACTACGCGCACGTCGACTGCCCGGGTCACGCGGACTACATCAAGAACATGATCACCGGTGCCGCGCAGATGGACGGCGCCATCCTCGTGGTCGCCGCCACCGACGGTCCGATGCCGCAGACCAAGGAGCACGTGCTCCTGGCCCGCCAGGTCGGCGTTCCCTACATCGTCGTCGCCCTGAACAAGGCCGACATGGTGGACGACGAGGAGATCCTGGAGCTCGTCGAGCTCGAGGTCCGTGAGCTGCTCTCCGAGTACGAGTTCCCGGGCGACGACCTGCCGGTCGTCCGCGTCTCCGCGCTGAAGGCGCTGGAGGGCGACAAGGAGTGGGGCGAGAAGCTCCTCGGCCTGATGAAGGCCGTGGACGAGTCCGTCCCCACCCCCGAGCGCGACGTCGACAAGCCGTTCCTGATGCCGATCGAGGACGTCTTCACGATCACCGGTCGTGGCACCGTCGTCACCGGTCGTATCGAGCGCGGCATCCTCAAGGTCAACGAGACCGTCGACATCATCGGCATCAAGACCGAGAAGACCACCACCACGGTCACCGGCATCGAGATGTTCCGCAAGCTGCTCGACGAGGGCCAGGCCGGTGAGAACGTCGGTCTGCTGCTCCGCGGCATCAAGCGCGAGGACGTCGAGCGCGGCCAGGTCATCATCAAGCCGGGTACGGTCACGCCGCACACCGACTTCGAGGCCCAGGCCTACATCCTGTCGAAGGACGAGGGTGGCCGTCACACCCCGTTCTTCAACAACTACCGCCCGCAGTTCTACTTCCGTACCACGGACGTGACCGGCGTCGTGACCCTCCCCGAGGGCACCGAGATGGTCATGCCGGGCGACAACACCGCCATGACGGTCGCGCTGATCCAGCCGATCGCCATGGAGGAGGGCCTGAAGTTCGCCATCCGCGAGGGTGGCCGGACCGTCGGCGCCGGCCAGGTCACCAAGATCCTGAAGTAAGGATCCCGGCGATCTGCCGCTTGCCGTAGGCGAGCTGTACGAGGGCCCCGGCCCACCGTTCACGCGGTGGGCCGGGGCCTTCGGCGTTCGGGGGCTCCGGGGCCCGGGCCCGGAAGCCGCCGGGGGCCGGCGGGCTAGACCGGGGTGCGCAGCTCCGGCCGCCAGATCCAGGGCGTGGCGTCGGTCCCGAAGCCCACGACGGCCGGCCGGGCCCCGGGGCGGGTGTGCAGGGCCGGGAAGCCGTACCCGGGGGCGCCCCGGCGCAGCGCGCCGGCCGGGTGCGCGAGGCCGGCGACGTGGACGGCACCGTCGGCGGCGCGTCCGGCGAGCAGCCCGTGGGCCTGGGCGAGGGGACCGTAACCGTCGAAGAGCCGCGGCCGGCCGGGCCCGAGCGCCGCCCTGACCACGCCGAGCCGGTGGACGAGGAGTCCGTCGCTCGCGGGCAGGCGGTAGACCAGGGACAGCGAGCCGTCGGGCTCCGCCGCGGCCGCCGGGGGGTCGGCGGGCCCCGGCAGCGCGGTCAGCACGCGGCAGAGGAGCGGCCGGCCCGGCGCGTCCTGGGACCAGTGGTGCACGGCGGTCCGCCCGGCGGCGAACACGTGCACCCTCCCGTCGCGGTCCACGACCGCGCTCAGCCCGTCCTGCACCTCGCCGCCGCCCAGGTCCTGCCAGCCGGTCCACGTGCCGTCGGGCTCCCGTACGCGCGTGCTCAGGCCCTTGGCCGCGTTGCGCACGAACAGGTGCACCCGTCGGTCCGGCGCGGCCACCGCGACGGGGACGCCGATCCTGCGCCCCCGGTCCGGGTCGTCCTCGGGCGAGCCCAGTCCCACCCAGTCACGGCCCTCCGCCAGCACCACGACGTCACGGGTGTTGGCCGCCCGGTCGCTCTCCAGGGCGGCGAACCGCAGCGCGAACAGCAGGGGTCCGCCGCCGGCCGGGTCGGTGACGACGCTCAGCGCGGGGGCGAGCGGTCCGCCGCCCAGGTCCCGCGGCGTGCCCCAGCGCCCGCTGCCGGGGGCGGTCTCCCGCCAGCGCACCGCGCGTGTGCCGAGCACGCCGTGGGCGACCAGCCGCCCTTGCGCGTCGGTCCCCGGTACGAGGCGGGCGCCGGGGTGGCGGTAGTGGGTGCTGCGCACCCAGCCCTTGCGGTTGGCGAGCGGTCTGCCCATGCCGACCTGGTAGTCGCCGCAGCCGGAGGGGTCGCCGCACGGCCAGTCCGGGGCGCCTCCGTACGGGGCGAGGTAGCCGGCCTTCCGGCGCAGCAGCGCGGGCGGGAGGTTGTAGGGCCAGTGGTGGTTGTAGTAGCCGCGGTAGGCCGTCGTCAGGAAGGCGGGCGCGATGCCTTCGCTGCGGGCGACGTCCTCGGCGTAGCGGGCGATCGCCTTCCAGGCGAACAGCGCGGTCGCGGTGTGGTCCCAGTGGTCGCTGTAGCCGAGTTGCTCGACGTCCCGTCGCCGGGTGGCCGCGTTGGCCTCCATGTCCGGGTCGGGGTCGAGGGTGTGGACGAGGGTCGGCCGGTGGTGCCGCAGCAGTCCGGCGAGCACGTCCACCAGGACCTCGTGGGTGTAGGTGTCCCTGGCGGCGTTCGGTGAGCCCGCCGAGGTGAAGGTCGGCAGGGTCATGCCGGGCAGCTGCCACAGCTGCGGCAGCCCGACCCTGTCGGTCGTGCCGTGCATGGCGAGGTTGAGGAAGACCAGCACCGCTTCCCGGTCGCCCACGCGCAGCGTGTCGACCTCGGCGGTCATGCCGTGGGCCAGCCGCGTGGTGCCGCGCCGCCAGGGCGTGAAGATGTCGGCGCCCAGCATCGCCGCGTACGCCTGCCGCAGGCCCTGGTGACGGGCGGCGGAGTAGGCGGCCTTGTCGGGGGCCGGACGCGGCCGTCCCGGTGGGCGGTTGACCCCGTGCGCCTCGCCCGCGGTGACGTAGACCGACACCACGGGGACGCCCGCCTCGACGGCCTGCACGGTGTCGGGGTTCATGAAGTACAGCTCGTCGTCGGGGTGCGCCAGCACCTGGAACAGCCGCGCCCCGCCCGCCGGGGCGCGGAACGCCAGGGGGGCGGGCGCCGGACCGGTGGCCGGGCCCGCGGACCGGGAGCAGCCGCCCAGGGCGAGGGCCGCGGAGCCGGTGGCGAACGCGGCGAGGAAGCGCCGACGGGTGGGGACGATCTTCACGCCACGCTAGAGGGCCGTTCCGCCCGGGAGGTTGCGGGGCACCGCCGCGACGTGCGCCACTCGGGCGACGCGTGTACGTCATCGGGGCGTCCCCTCACCCGCTCGCCCGATTGGCACGCTGCGCGAGCAGCGGGTGACCACTCGGTGTTACGACTTGTGACGTTCGGTGCACACCCGTACGAGTCCCCCGAGGAGCCCGCCATGCGCCTGTCCCAGCGCCGGGCAGTGGTCGTCGCCGCGGTCCTGACGGCCGTCCTGCCCGCCCTCGGCGGGGCCGCCGCGACGCCGGAGCCGCCCGGGGCCCCGCTGCGGATGGCGGCGCAGGGGGGCATCACCGGGCAGTACCTGGTGATGCTGCGGCCGGGTACGGACCCGGGCTCGGTGCTGCGCAGCGTCGAGGCGCAGCCGATGTTCACGTTCACCAGCGCGCTGGTGGGCTTCGCCGCCCGGCTGACCGACGGCCAGGTCTCCCGGCTGCGCGCGGTGCCCGGGGTGGAGGCCGTGGAGCAGGACGCCGAGGTCGCGGCACCGAAGCCGGCGACGCAGGTGGCCGCGGCCGCCGCCGAGACGTCCTGGGGCCTGACCCGGATCGGCAACCGGACCCACGACGGCGGCGCCTTCAGCGTGCGGGCGACGGGAGCCAAGGTCACCTCGTACGTCATCGACACCGGCATCGACTTCGGGCACGCCGAGTTCGGGGGACGGGCGGTGCCCGGATTCGACGCGGTGGGGGACGGTCGGGACGGCACCGACTGCAACGGCCACGGCACGCACGTCGCCGGGACGGTCGGCGGTGCCACCACCGGGGTCGCCCGGGCGACGAAGCTGGTCTCGGTGCGGGTGCTGGGCTGCGACGGCCGTGGGTCGGTGGCCACCGTGGTCGCCGGGATGAACTGGGTGGCCGCCCACGCGGTGAAGCCCGCGGTCGCCAACCTGTCGACCGGCGGCGCCCGCAGCGAGACGGCCGACCGTGCGGTGGAGGGCCTGGCGGCCGCGGGGGTCTTCCCGGCCGTCGCCGCCGGCAACTCCGACGAGGACGCCTGCCAGGCCTCCCCGGCCGCGGCGCCCGGCGCGTTCACCGTCGCCGCGATCGACGAGTCGGACCGCAAGGCGTCCTTCAGCAACTGGGGCGGCTGCGTGGACATCAGTGCCCCGGGGACGGGGATCACCTCCGCGGCCATGGGCGGCGGCCTGGTCCGCATGAGCGGCACCTCGATGGCCGCCCCGCACGTCACGGGGGTGGCGGCGCTCTACAAGGACACGTACGGGGACGTCTCCACGTCCTTCCTCGCCTCCTGGCTGCTGGCCAACGCCACGTCCGGCGTGCCCGTCGACGCCCCGGCCGGCACCCCGCGCCTGCTGGTGTACACATCCGGACTGTGACCCGGGTTTGGGGGAGCGGCGGCGGGGGGTAAGGTACTGCGCCCCGATTGGCGTCCGAGGCGTCCGGTATGGCAGACTAGCCGGGTTGCTCGGTCGAGTGCCGATGCTGCGCGCCTCCCGTCGGGAGGACCGGAAGCGAGTCCCACAGTACTCGTCGTCACTCTCCGCCCCAGGCGGGGTGGCGGACGTACGGGAATCTTCCGGGAAGCGTCAGCGGGGTGCTCACCAGGTGCTCGGTGGGTGTCTTCTCCCACGTATCCCCTCCCTGAGGGTCTCCGCCATGCGGTGATTTAAGGGAAGGGAAGCGACACGCCCGACCGCGTGGGTCGGAGAAGACGGTCGAACCACCGAGTTCCAGAGCGCTGACTAGCAGACAGGACTACGAAGTAGCCATGGCGGGACAGAAGATCCGCATCCGGCTCAAGGCCTACGACCACGAGGTCATCGACTCCTCGGCGAAGAAGATCGTCGAGACGGTGACGCGTACTGGTGCGCAGGTCGCGGGCCCGGTGCCGCTGCCCACTGAGAAGAACGTGTACTGCGTCATCAAGTCGCCGCACAAGTACAAGGACTCGCGCGAGCACTTCGAGATGCGCACGCACAAGCGCCTGATCGACATCCTCGACCCGACGCCCAAGACCGTTGACTCGCTGATGCGCCTGGACCTTCCGGCCGGCGTTGACATCGAGATCAAGCTCTGAGAGGCGCGGAACAGATGGCTAAGCAGATCAAGGGCATCCTGGGCGAGAAGCTCGGCATGACCCAGGTCTGGGACGAGAACAACCGTGTCGTCCCGGTGACCGTGGTCAAGGCCGGCCCGAACGTCGTGACCCAGGTCCGTACGAACGACGTCGACGGTTACGAGTCGGTCCAGATCGCCTTCGGCGAGATCGACCCGCGCAAGGTGAACAAGCCTCTCAAGGGCCACTTCGCCAAGGCCGACGTGACCCCCCGCCGCCACCTGGTGGAGCTCCGCACCTCCGACGCCGCCGAGTACACCCTCGGCCAGGAGATCACCGCGGAGGTCTTCGAGGCGGGCGTGAAGGTGGACGTCACCGGCAAGAGCAAGGGCAAGGGCTTCGCCGGTGTCATGAAGCGTCACAACTTCAAGGGCCTCGGCGCCGGACACGGCACCCAGCGCAAGCACCGCTCTCCCGGCTCCATCGGTGGCTGCGCCACCCCGGGCCGTGTGTTCAAGGGTCTGCGCATGGCGGGCCGCATGGGCAACGAGCGGGTCACCACCCAGAACCTGACCGTCCACGCCGTTGACGCGGAGAAGGGCCTGCTGCTCATCAAGGGCGCGGTTCCCGGCCCGAACGGCGGCCTCGTCCTGGTCCGCACCGCGGCCAAGGGGGCCTGAGGATATGAGCACCATTGACATTCTGTCGCCCGCGGGCGACAAGGCCGGGACCGTTGAGCTCCCGGGCGAGATCTTCGACGCGAAGGTCAGCATCCCGCTGATCCACCAGGTCGTCGTGGCGCAGCTGGCCGCCGCCCGTCAGGGCACGCACAAGGTCAAGACGCGTGGCGAGGTCCGCGGTGGCGGCAAGAAGCCGTACCGCCAGAAGGGCACCGGCCGCGCCCGTCAGGGTTCGACCCGCGCTCCGCAGTTCGCCGGTGGTGGCGTCGTGCACGGTCCCGTGCCGCGTGACTACTCGCAGCGGACCCCGAAGAAGATGAAGGCCGCCGCCCTGCGCGGTGCCCTCACCGACCGGGCGCGTCACAACCGCATCCACGTCGTGACCGGCGTCATCGAGGGCGAGTCCCCGTCGACGAAGGCCGCCAAGACGCTGCTGGGCAAGATCAGCGACCGCAAGAACGTGCTGCTCGTCGCCGACCGCGCCGAAGAGGCCGCGTGGCTGTCCGCCCGCAACCTGCCCCAGGTGCACATCCTGGAGGCCGGCCAGCTGAACACGTACGACGTGCTCGTCTCCGACGACGTGGTCTTCACCAAGGCCGCCTTCGACCGCTTCATCGGTAACGGCGCCGCCGAGACCGAAGGGAGCGACGCCTGATGGCCGAGCAGACCGCGATCACCAGCCGGACCTTCACGGACCACCGTGACATCCTGGTCAAGCCGGTGGTCTCCGAGAAGAGCTACGCGCTGCTGGACGAGAACAAGTACACGTTCGTCGTCGACCCGCGTGCCAACAAGACCCAGATCAAGCAGGCCGTCGAGGCGGTCTTCCAGGTCAAGGTCACCGGGGTCAACACGATCAACCGTCAGGGCAAGCGCAAGCGCACCAAGACCGGTTTCGGCAAGCGCAAGGACACCAAGCGCGCCATCGTGACCCTCGCTGAGGGCGACCGCATCGACATCTTCGGCGGCCCGGTCTCCTAACGGGGACCGGAACGTTCAGAAGTCCGGAATCTTCCGAGGACTGAGAAATGGGTATCCGCAAGTACAAGCCGACGACCCCGGGCCGTCGTGGCTCCAGCGTCGCCGACTTCGTCGAGATCACGCGGTCCACGCCGGAGAAGTCGCTGGTCCGCCCCCTGCACAGCAAGGGCGGCCGTAACAACACCGGTCGTGTGACCGTTCGCCACCAGGGTGGTGGACACAAGCGCGCCTACCGCGTGATCGACTTCCGTCGTCACGACAAGGACGGCGTGCCGGCCAAGGTCGCGCACATCGAGTACGACCCCAACCGCACCGCTCGCATCGCGCTGCTGCACTACGCGGACGGCGAGAAGCGCTACATCCTGGCCCCGGCCAAGCTGAACCAGGGTGACCGCATCGAGAACGGCGCCGGCGCCGACATCAAGCCCGGCAACAACCTCCCGCTGCGTCACATCCCGGTGGGTACGACCATCCACGCCATCGAGCTGCGGCCCGGCGGCGGCGCGAAGCTGGCGCGCAGCGCCGGTGCCTCCGTCCAGTTGCTGGCGAGGGAGGGCTCCATGGCCACCCTCCGCATGCCGTCCGGTGAGGTCCGCCTGGTCGACGCCCGCTGCCGCGCCACCATCGGCGAGGTCGGCAACGCCGAGCAGTCGAACATCAACTGGGGCAAGGCCGGCCGTATGCGCTGGAAGGGCGTCCGCCCGACCGTCCGCGGTGTGGCCATGAACCCCGTCGACCACCCGCACGGTGGTGGTGAGGGCAAGACCTCCGGTGGTCGCCACCCGGTCAGCCCGTGGGGTCAGAAGGAGGGTCGTACTCGCTCGCCGAAGAAGGCCAGCAGCAAGTACATCGTCCGCCGCCGCAAGACGAACAAGAAGCGCTAGGAGCGGGTTTAGATGCCGCGCAGTCTCAAGAAGGGGCCCTTCGTCGACGACCACCTGATCAAGAAGGTGGACGTTCAGAACGAGGCCGGTACCCACAACGTCATCAAGACCTGGTCCCGCCGCTCGATGATCATCCCGGCGATGCTGGGCCACACGATCGCGGTGCACGACGGCCGTAAGCACGTCCCGGTGTTTGTCACCGAGTCGATGGTCGGCCACAAGCTCGGCGAGTTCGCGCCGACCCGCACCTTCCGCGGCCACGAGAAGGACGACCGCAAGTCGCGTCGTCGCTGATCTGCGGAGAGCGAAGACCATGACAGACACCGAAGGGACAACCATGGAAGCCAGGGCCCAGGCGCGGTACATCCGCGTCACGCCCATGAAGGCCCGCCGCGTGGTGGACCTCATCCGTGGCATGAGCGCCACGGAGGCTCAGGCGGTCCTGCGTTTCGCCCCGCAGGCCGCGAGCGTGCCGGTGGGCAAGGTGCTCGACAGCGCCATTGCCAACGCCGCGCACAACTACGACCACACCGACGCCGAGTCGCTGTACATCAGCGAGGCGTACGTCGACGAGGGCCCGACCCTGAAGCGGTTCCGTCCGCGTGCCCAGGGTCGTGCCTACCGGATCCGCAAGCGGACCAGCCACATCACCGTGGTCGTCAGCAGCAAGGAAGGAACCCGGTAATGGGCCAGAAGGTTAACCCGCACGGGTTCCGGCTCGGCATCACCACGGACTTCAAGTCCCGGTGGTACGCCGACAAGCTGTACAAGGACTACGTCAAGGAAGACGTCGCCATCCGCCGGATGATGACGCAGGGCATGGAGCGGGCCGGCATCTCCAAGGTGGAGATCGAGCGCACCCGTGACCGCGTCCGCGTCGACATCCACACCGCCCGGCCGGGCATCGTCATCGGCCGTCGCGGCGCGGAGGCCGACCGCATCCGCGGCGACCTGGAGAAGCTGACCGGCAAGCAGGTCCAGCTGAACATCCTCGAGGTCAAGAACCCGGAGACGGACGCTCAGCTGGTGGCCCAGGCCGTCGCCGAGCAGCTGTCCTCCCGCGTCTCCTTCCGTCGTGCCATGCGCAAGAGCATGCAGAGCACGATGAAGGCCGGCGCCAAGGGCATCAAGATCCAGTGCGGTGGCCGTCTCGGCGGCGCCGAGATGTCCCGCTCGGAGTTCTACCGCGAGGGCCGCGTTCCGCTGCACACGCTGCGCGCCAACGTCGACTACGGCTTCTTCGAGGCCCGTACGACCTTCGGCCGCATCGGTGTGAAGGTGTGGATCTACAAGGGCGACGTCAAGAACATCGCCGAGGTCCGCGCAGAGAACGCTGCCGCCCGCGCCGGCAACCGCCCGGCCCGTGGCGGTGGCAACGACCGTCCGCAGCGCCGCGGTGGCGAGCGCGGCGGCCGTGGCCGTCGTCCCCAGGGTGACGCCCAGGCCCCCAAGGCCGAGGCGACCACCGCTGAGGCTCCGGCTGCGGAGACCACCGGAACGGAGGCCTGACCCCCATGCTGATCCCCCGTCGGGTCAAGCACCGTAAGCAGCACCACCCGAAGCGTGATGGCATGGCCAAGGGTGGCACCGAGCTGGCGTTCGGTGAGTACGGCATCCAGGCCGTCACCCCCGCGTACGTGACGAACCGGCAGATCGAGTCCGCTCGTATCGCCATCACCCGTCACATCCGCCGTGGTGGCAAGGTCTGGATCAACATCTACCCGGACCGTCCGCTCACGAAGAAGCCGGCCGAAACCCGCATGGGTTCCGGTAAGGGTTCCCCGGAGTGGTGGATCGCGAACGTCAAGCCCGGTCGGGTGATGTTCGAGCTGTCCTTCCCGAACGAGAAGGTTGCGCGTGAGGCGCTCACCCGAGCCGCCCACAAGCTTCCGATGAAGTGCCGGATCGTCCGGCGCGAGGCAGGTGAGCTGTGATGGCGGCCGGTACCAAGGCGACCGAGCTGCGTCAGCTGGGCGACGAGGAGCTCGTCGGCAAGCTGCGTGAGGCCAAGGAGGAGCTGTTCAACCTCCGCTTCCAGGCGGCCACCGGACAGCTCGAGAACAACTCCCGGCTGAAGGTTGTCCGCAAGGACATCGCCCGGATCTACACCCTCATGCGTGAGCGTGAGCTCGGCATCGAGACGGTGGAGAACGCCTGATGAGCGAGAAGAATGTGACTGAGAGCAGCGAGCAGCGCGGTGACCGCAAGACCCGTGAGGGGCTCGTGGTCAGCGACAAGATGGACAAGACCGTCGTGGTCGCCGTCGAGGACCGTGTGAAGCACGCCCTGTACGGCAAGGTCATCCGCCGTACCAACAAGCTCAAGGCGCACGACGAGCAGAACGCCGCGGGCGTCGGCGACCGTGTCCTCCTGATGGAGACCCGGCCGCTGTCCGCGAGCAAGCGCTGGCGCGTCGTCGAGATCCTCGAGAAGGCCAAGTAAGACTGCTCGGCCGGCCGGCACGTAATTCCTGCGGGGGGTTCCCCGCAGGACGGTTCCGCCAGGCTCTCCGGGCCAGCCCCGGAGGGAACCGGCAGACGATCAGGAGATAGACGTGATCCAGCAGGAGTCGCGACTGCGTGTCGCCGACAACACGGGCGCGAAGGAGATCCTTTGCATCCGTGTCCTCGGTGGCTCCGGTCGCCGCTACGCAGGAATCGGTGACGTCATCGTCGCCACCGTCAAGGACGCGATCCCCGGTGGCAACGTGAAGAAGGGCGACGTCGTCAAGGCGGTCGTCGTGCGCACCGTCAAGGAGCGCCGCCGTCCCGACGGTTCGTACATCCGCTTCGACGAGAACGCGGCCGTCATCCTCAAGAACGACGGTGACCCCCGCGGCACCCGTATCTTCGGCCCCGTGGGCCGGGAGCTGCGCGAGAAGAAGTTCATGAAGATCATCTCGCTCGCGCCGGAGGTGCTGTAACCGATGAAGATCAAGAAGGGCGACCTGGTCCAGGTCATCACCGGTAAGGACAAGGGCAAGCAGGGCAAGGTCATCGCGGCCTACCCGGCTGAGGACCGTGTCCTGGTCGAGGGTGTCAACCGGGTCAAGAAGCACACCAAGGCCGGCCAGACCGCGCGTGGTTCGAAGACCGGCGGCATCATCACGACGGAGGCTCCCGTCCACGTCTCCAACGTCCAGCTGGTCGTGGAGAAGGACGGCAAGAAGGTCGTGACCCGCGTCGGCTACCGCTTCGACGACGAGGGCAACAAGATCCGCGTTGCCAAGCGGACGGGTGAGGACATCTGATGACTGCCACCACTTCGCCTCGTCTGAAGGCGCGCTACCGCGAGGAGATCGCGGGCAAGATGCGTGACGAGTTCCAGTACGAGAACGTCATGCAGATCCCCGGTCTCACCAAGATCGTGGTCAACATGGGTGTGGGCGACGCCGCCCGCGACTCCAAGCTGATCGAGGGCGCGATCCGCGACCTCACCACGATCACCGGCCAGAAGCCGGCCGTCACCAAGGCCCGGAAGTCCATCGCGCAGTTCAAGCTGCGCGAGGGTCAGCCCATCGGCGCCCACGTCACCCTCCGCGGTGACCGCATGTGGGAGTTCCTGGACCGTCTGCTGTCGCTCGCGCTCCCGCGCATCCGCGACTTCCGCGGTCTGTCGCCGAAGCAGTTCGACGGCCGAGGCAACTACACCTTCGGTCTCACGGAGCAGGTCATGTTCCACGAGATCGACCAGGACAAGATCGACCGCACCCGGGGTATGGACATCACCGTGGTGACCACGGCGACCAACGACGCTGAGGGCCGCGCGCTCCTCCGTCACCTCGGCTTCCCGTTCAAGGAGGCGTGAGCCGTGGCGAAGAAGGCTCTTATCGCGAAGGCCGCCCGCAAGCCCAAGTTCGGCGTGCGTTCCTACACGCGCTGCCAGCGTTGTGGCCGTCCGCACTCCGTGTACCGCAAGTTCGGCCTGTGCCGCGTGTGCCTTCGTGAGATGGCGCACCGCGGTGAGCTGCCGGGCGTGACCAAGAGCTCCTGGTAACCACCAGGGGCTCTCGGTAAGCAGATGAGTGGCGGGAGCCCAGCCCTGCATACCGTAAGGTAGAAGGGTTGGGCGCCCGCCGCCCATGACCGTCTTACTACGCCGTAGGTCCCCGCGCCGCACCCGTCCCCAGTCTGATGGGGGAGAGGGATGGCGCATATAGGAAACCCCGGCGAGAGAGGCCTAAGGCCATCACATGACCATGACTGACCCGATCGCAGACATGCTGACGCGTCTGCGGAACGCGAACTCCGCGTACCACGACGAGGTCACCATGCCGTTCAGCAAGATCAAGTCGCACATCGCGGAGATCCTCCAGCAGGAGGGTTACATCACCGGCTGGAAGGTCGAGGACGCCGAGGTCGGCAAGAACCTCGTTCTCGAGCTGAAGTTCGGTCCGAACCGCGAGCGCTCGATCGCCGGCATCAAGCGCATCAGCAAGCCCGGTCTGCGGGTCTACGCAAAGTCCACCAACCTGCCGAAGGTGCTCGGCGGCCTGGGCGTGGCGATCATCTCCACCTCCCACGGGCTCCTCACCGACAAGCAGGCAAACAAGAAGGGCGTGGGTGGGGAAGTCCTCGCCTACGTCTGGTAGTCGGGAAACGGAGGTATAGCCATGTCGCGTATTGGACGGCTGCCCATCCCGGTTCCCGCCGGCGTGGACGTCACCATCGATGGCCGGACGGTCTCGGTGAAGGGCCCCAAGGGTTCCCTGACCCACACCGTTGCCGCGCCGATCGAGATCGTCAAGGGCGAGGACGGCACCCTGCAGGTGTCGCGTCCGAACGACGAGCGCCTGAACAAGGCCCTGCACGGCCTGTCGCGCACGCTGGTGGCGAACATGATCACCGGCGTGACCGCGGGCTACGTGAAGAAGCTCGAGATCAGCGGTGTCGGTTACCGCGTCCAGGCGAAGGGCTCCAACCTGGAGTTCGCCCTGGGCTACAGCCACCCGATCGTCGTCGAGGCCCCCGAGGGCATCTCCTTCAAGGTCGAGAGCCCCACCAAGTTCTCGGTCGAGGGCATCGACAAGCAGAAGGTCGGCGAGGTCGCCGCGAACATCCGCAAGCTGCGGAAGCCCGACCCGTACAAGGCCAAGGGTGTCAAGTACGAGGGCGAAGTCATCCGCCGCAAGGTCGGAAAGGCTGGTAAGTAAGCCATGGCATACGGTGTGAAGATCGCCAAGGGCGATGCTTACAAGGGCGCCGCCAAGAAGCGCCGCCACATCCGCGTCCGCAAGCGGATCTCGGGCACCGAGGCGCGTCCGCGCCTGGTCGTGACCCGCTCCAACCGCGGTATCACGGCGCAGGTCATCGACGACCTCAAGGGCCACACCGTGGCCTCGGCGTCGCACCTGGACACCTCCATCCGAGGCGTCGAGGGTGACAAGACCGAGCAGGCCAAGAAGGTCGGCCAGCTGGTCGCCGAGCGCGCCAAGGCGGCCGGTGTCGAGACCGTCGTGTTCGACCGTGGTGGCAACCGGTACGCCGGGCGCATCGCCGCCCTTGCCGACGCCGCCCGCGAAGCCGGGCTCGGTTTCTGAGCCGGTTCCGTAGCTAGCGGAAACAGAGAGAGGTAATCCAATGGCTGGACCCCAGCGCCGCGGTGGCGGTGCCGGTGGCGGCGAGCGGCGGGACCGGAAGGGCCGTGACGGCGGCGCAGCTGCCGCCGAGAAGACCGCGTACGTTGAGCGCGTCGTCGCGATCAACCGCGTCGCCAAGGTTGTGAAGGGTGGTCGTCGCTTCAGCTTCACCGCGCTGGTCGTGGTGGGCGACGGTGACGGCACCGTGGGTGTCGGTTACGGCAAGGCCAAGGAGGTGCCGGCCGCCATCGCCAAGGGTGTTGAGGAGGCCAAGAAGCACTTCTTCAAGGTCCCCCGTATCCAGGGCACCATCCCCCACCCCATCCAGGGCGAGAAGGCCGCGGGCGTCGTCCTGCTCAAGCCTGCTTCCCCCGGTACGGGTGTGATCGCCGGTGGTCCGGTGCGCGCCGTTCTGGAGTGCGCCGGCATCCACGACGTCCTGTCGAAGTCGCTCGGCTCCGACAACGCGATCAACATCGTGCACGCCACGGTGGCCGCTCTCCAGGGGCTGCAGCGCCCCGAGGAGATCGCCGCCCGTCGTGGCCTGCCCCTCGAGGACGTGGCCCCCGCGGCTCTGCTCCGGGCGCGTGCTGGGGTGGGTGCGTAATGGCTCGCCTCAAGGTCACGCAGGTCAAGTCGTACATCGGCAGCAAGCAGAACCACCGTGACACCCTGCGTTCGCTCGGCCTGAAGCGGCTGAACGACGTTGTGGTCAAGGAGGACCGCCCGGAGATCCGCGGCATGGTCCAGACCGTCCGCCACCTCGTCACGGTCGAGGAGGTTGACTGACATGGGCACCGACAACACGTCGAACCCGCTGAAGGTCCACAACCTCCGTCCGGCCCCCGGTGCCAAGACCGCCAAGACCCGTGTGGGTCGTGGTGAGGCGTCCAAGGGCAAGACGGCCGGTCGTGGTACCAAGGGCACGAAGGCCCGCTACCAGGTTCCGGCACGCTTCGAGGGTGGGCAGATGCCCCTCCACATGCGTCTGCCGAAGCTCAAGGGCTTCAAGAACCCGTTCCGCACCGAGTTCCAGGTCGTGAACCTGGACAAGCTGACCGCGCTCTACCCCGAGGGTGGCGAGGTCACGGTGGCCGACCTGGTCGCCAAGGGTGCCGTGCGGAAGAACCAGCTCGTCAAGGTGCTGGGCACCGGCGAGGTCTCCGTGGCGCTGCAGGTGACCGTCGACGCGGTCTCCGGCTCCGCCAAGGAGAAGATCACCGCCGCGGGCGGCTCGGTCACCGAGCTCGTCTGAGAGTGATGCCACATCCAGCCGGGGATGTTCCGCACTTTCGTGCGGGGCATCCCCGGTTGGTCATTCCGGGGACGGACGCTCGCCGGTAAGGTGGGCCGGGCTGGTCTTGCGGAGCCTGTGCGCTGACGCGGGTCAGGCAACCCCCATCGTTTTGCAGTTCGACCATTCGTAGCTTTCAACACCGTCACCTCCCGCCGAAGAAGCGGGGGGCGCAGGAGGCACCGTGCTCACCGCGTTCGCCCGGGCGTTCAGGACGCCCGACCTGCGCAAGAAGCTGCTGTTCACGCTGGGCATCATGGTGCTGTTCCGGCTGGGAGCGCACATTCCGATCCCTGGGGTCGACTACCAGGTGGTCAACTCCTGCATCAAGGCGGTCGGCGGGAACCAGGGCCTCTTCGGCCTGGTGAACCTCTTCAGCGGCGGCGCGCTTCTGCAGCTCACGATCTTCGCGCTCGGCATCATGCCGTACATCACCGCGAGCATCATCCTGCAGCTGCTCACCGTGGTCATCCCGCGCCTGGAAGCCCTCAAGAAGGAGGGCCAGGCCGGCCAGACCAAGATCACGCAGTACACGCGCTACCTCACCGTGGCGCTGGCGATCCTGCAGGGCACCGGCCTGGTGGCCACCGCCCGTTCCGGCAGCCTCTTCCAGCAGTGCCCCGACCGCTTCAACATCGTCCCCGACCAGTCGATCTTCACCACGATCACGATGGTCATCACGATGACCGCGGGTACCGCCCTCATCATGTGGCTGGGCGAGCTCATCACCGACCGCGGCATCGGCAACGGCATGTCGATCCTGATGTTCCTGTCGATCGCGGCCGGCTTCCCCGGCGCCCTCTGGGCGATCAAGAAGTCCGGGAAGATCGCGGACGGCTGGGTCGAGTTCGGCGCGGTCATCCTGGTGGGTCTGGCGATGGTCGCCCTCGTCGTCTTCGTCGAGCAGGCGCAGCGCCGCATCCCCGTGCAGTACGCGAAGCGCATGATCGGCCGTCGTTCGTACGGAGGAACGTCCACCTACATCCCGCTGAAGGTGAACCAGGCGGGTGTGATTCCCGTCATCTTCGCGTCATCGCTCCTGTACATCCCGTCACTGGTCGTCCAGTTCAGTGGATCCACGTCTACCTGGGCAAACTGGGTCAGGGACAACCTGGTCAAGGGTGATCACCCGATCTACATCACCGCGTACTTCCTGCTGATTGTCTTCTTTGCCTTCTTCTACGTGGCCATCTCGTTCAACCCCGAAGAAGTCGCGGACAACATGAAGAAGTATGGTGGGTTCATCCCGGGCATCCGGGCTGGTCGTCCCACCGCGGAGTACCTCAGCTACGTGCTCAACCGCATCACGTGGCCGGGCGCGATGTACCTGGGTCTGATCGCCTTGGTGCCCACCGTGGCGCTGGTGCTGTTCAACGCGAACCAGAACTTCCCGTTCGGCGGGACGAGCATCCTGATCATCGTGGGTGTCGGCCTGGAGACCGTGAAGCAGATCGAGAGCCAGCTTCAGCAGCGTAACTACGAAGGGTTCCTCCGCTGATGCGCATCGTCCTCGTCGGGCCCCCCGGGGCCGGCAAGGGTACGCAGGCTGCGTACCTTGCCAGGAACCTGTCGATCCCGCACATCTCCACGGGCGACCTCTTCCGGGCGAACATCAGCCAGGGCACGGAGCTGGGCCGCAAGGCCCAGGAGTACATGGACGCCGGCCGGCTGGTACCCGACGAGATCACCATCGGCATGGCCAAGGACCGCATGCTGCAGCCGGACGCCGGGAACGGCTTCCTGCTCGACGGCTTCCCGCGGAACGTGGGCCAGGCGCAGGCGCTCGACAAGATCCTCGCCGAGGCCGGGATAGCGCTGGACGCGGTGCTGGACCTCGAGGTTCCCGAGGAGGAGGTCGTCAAGCGGATCGCCGGTCGCCGGCTGTGCCGCAAGAACGGCAGCCACGTCTTCCACGTGGTGTACAACCCGCCGGCCGATGAGAACGTCTGCGACGAGTGCGGCGGCGAGCTGTACCAGCGGTCGGACGACACCGAGGAGAAGGTGCGGGTCCGGCTGGAGGAGTACCACAGCAAGACCGAGCCGATCATCGACTACTACAAGCAGCAGGGCCTGGTGCGCACCATCTCGGCCCTGGGCAAGGTCGCCGAGGTGACCAAGCGGGCGATGGACGCGCTGCACGACAAGAAGGACTCGGGCGACAGCGCCGCCTGAGCACATGCGTGACCGGTACGGCCGCGGTGTCCCCCAGGACCCCGCGGCCGTACCGTTGAGGTATCCGGTGGGACGAAGGAAGGCCAGGACCGATGGTGGAGATCAAGAGCCCCGAGCAGATCGCGAAGATGCGCGCGGCCGGCCTGGTCGTCGCCGCGATCCACGAGGCCACCCGTGAGGCGGCCGTCCCGGGGGCCACCACCAAGGACCTGGACGACGTGGCCCGCAAGGTCCTCGCCGACCACGGGGCCAAGCCGAACTTCCTGGGGTACGGTGGTTTCCCCGCCACCATCTGCACCTCCGTGAACGACGTCGTCGTCCACGGCATCCCGGACACCGCGACCGTCCTGAAGGACGGCGACGTCATCTCGATCGACTGCGGCGCGATCGTCGACGGCTGGCACGGCGACGCCGCGTACACGGCGTTCGTGGGCAGCGGCCACGCTCCGGAACTGGTGGAGCTCAGCCGGGTGACCGAGGAGTCCATGTGGGCCGGCATCGCCGCCTTCCGCAAGGGTGACCGTCTGGTCGACATCTCCCGTGCCATCGAGACGTACATCCGCAGGCAGCCGAAGCCCGGCGGCGGCAAGTACGGGATCATCGAGGAGTACGGCGGCCACGGCATCGGTTCGCAGATGCACATGGACCCCCACCTGCTGAACTACGTGTCCCGCAAGCGCGGCAAGGGCCCCCGCCTGGTGCCCGGCATGTGCCTGGCCATCGAGCCGATGGTCAGCCTCGGCACCCCGCTCACCCACGTCCTCGAGGACGAGTGGACGGTCAAGACCGACGACGGCACCTGGTCCTCGCACTGGGAGCACTCCGTCGCGCTCACCGAGGAGGGCCCGCTGGTCCTGACCGCCCGCGACGGCGGCAAGGCCAAGCTGGCGGAGTACGGGATCACGGCCGCGCCGGACCCGCTCGCCTGAGCGCCCCGCCCGCCGCGCTTACCGATCATCTTTCGCGGGCATACACCCCGGATTCGTCTTTCCAGATCGGCTGACGTAGACTGTCACGTCGGCCCGCGTATGCCTTCAGGCATGCCAAAAGCCGACCAAGGTAGCCGATCCCGAAAGCAGGACATGGCCAAGAAGCAAGGCGCCATCGAAATCGAGGGCACCGTGATCGAGTCTCTGCCGAACGCTATGTTCAAGGTGGAGCTGCAGAACGGTCACAAGGTCCTCGCGCACATCAGTGGCAAGATGCGCATGCACTACATCCGCATCCTTCCCGATGACCGGGTCGTTGTGGAGTTGTCCCCTTACGACCTCACGCGCGGACGGATCGTCTACCGCTACAAGTAGATCTCAAGACCCGGAGAACCTGACATCCCATGAAGGTCAAGCCGAGCGTCAAGAAGATCTGCGACAAGTGCAAGGTGATCCGCCGTCACGGCCGGGTCATGGTCATCTGCGACAACCTGCGCCACAAGCAGCGCCAGGGCTGACGCACGCCGACCTGCACCTCGCAGTTCTTCGCGCGACGCGAAACACATGTACATACGCAGCGCCCGTCCGGCCGGAACGCTCCGGCTGACGGCACCTCCGGCGGGGGCCGGAGACCTGATCCGTACCTGGTACGGCGGTCAGGAACGGCGCTGTGGAAGACCCCCGGACACCAACAGGAGCCATTGAATGGCACGCGTTTCAGGTGTCGACATCCCGCGCGAGAAGCGTGTGGAGGTCGCCCTCACCTACGTCTTCGGCATCGGCCGCACCCTGGCCAAGGAGACCCTCGCCGCCACCGGCGTGAACCCGGACACCCGGGTCCGCGACCTGGACGAAGAGGACCTGGTCAAGATCCGCGAGTACGTGGACGCCAACATCAAGACCGAGGGTGACCTCCGTCGCGAGATCCAGGCGGACATCCGTCGCAAGGTCGAGATCGGCTGCTACCAGGGCCTGCGCCACCGTCGCGGCCTGCCGGTCCACGGCCAGCGGACCCACACCAACGCCCGCACCCGCAAGGGCCCGCGTCGCGCCATCGCCGGCAAGAAGAAGCCGGGCAAGAAGTAGTCCTCAGCGGACGCTCGTCAGCGGTCTTCGCTGTAGGACCGACCACCTCCACCGGGAGTAACCACATATGCCTCCGAAGGGCCGTCAGGCCGGCGCCAAGAAGGTGCGCCGCAAGGAGAAGAAGAACGTCGCTCATGGGCACGCCCACATCAAGAGCACGTTCAACAACACCATCGTTTCGATCACGGACCCGTCCGGCAACGTGATCTCCTGGGCCTCTGCCGGCCACGTCGGCTTCAAGGGCTCGCGCAAGTCGACCCCGTTCGCCGCGCAGATGGCCGCCGAGTCGGCCGCGCGCCGCGCGCAGGAGCACGGCATGCGCAAGGTCGATGTGTTCGTCAAGGGCCCCGGCTCCGGCCGTGAGACCGCGATCCGCTCCCTCCAGGCCACCGGCCTCGAGGTCGGCTCGATCCAGGACGTCACTCCGACCCCGCACAACGGATGCCGCCCGCCGAAGCGCCGGCGCGTCTGATCAGCAATCCGCTGAGCAGGTAGGAGACAAACAGGAATGGCGCGTTACACCGGGGCCGACTGCAAGCGTTGCCGTCGGGAGAAGCAGAAGCTCTTCCTCAAGGGGAGCAAGTGCGAGAGCGCGAAGTGCCCGATCGAGATCCGTCCTTACCCCCCGGGTGAGCACGGACGCGGGCGCACCAAGGACAGCGAGTACCTGTTGCAGATGCGCGAGAAGCAGAAGTGCGCGCGCATCTACGGTGTCCTTGAGAAGCAGTTCCGCGGGTACTACGTGGAGGCGAACCGCAGGTCCGGCAAGACCGGTGAGAACCTGCTCCGCATCCTCGAGTCCCGGCTGGACAACGTGGTCTACCGGGCGGGCTTCGCCAAGTCGCGTGATCATGCGCGGCAGCTGGTCCGTCACGGCCACTTCCTCGTGAACGGCGTCAAGACCGACATCCCGTCGGCCCGTGTCGTCGCGAACGACATCGTCGAGGTCCGCGAGTCCTCCCGTAACCTGACGCCCTTCGTGGTGGCCCAGGGGGAGGCCGGCGAGAGGACCGTCCCGGCCTGGCTGGAGGCGATCCCCTCGCGTCTGCGGATCCTCGTGCACAACCTGCCCGAGCGCCCGGTCATCGACACCCAGGTGCAGGAGCAGTTGATCGTCGAGCTCTACTCGAAGTAGCAGCGCTCACGGTCCCGGGCGGTGCGGTGCTCCTGGCGCCGCGCCGCCCGTACCCTTGAAGCCTCGGCATCAAATAGTGGGTGCCGAAGACTGGAGGCATCACCCCATGCTGATCGCTCAGCGCCCTTCGTTGGCCGAAGAGGTCGTCGACGAGTTCCGTTCCCGGTTCGTGATCGAGCCGCTGGAGCCGGGCTTCGGCTACACCCTCGGCAACTCGCTCCGCCGTACGCTCCTCTCCTCGATCCCGGGTGCCGCCGTCACCTCGATCCGGGTCGACGGCGTCCTGCACGAGTTCACCACCGTGCCGGGTGTCAAGGAGGACGTCACCGACCTCATCCTCAACATCAAGCAGCTCGTCGTCTCCTCGGAGCACGACGAGCCCGTCGTGATGTACCTGCGCAAGCAGGGCCCGGGTGTGGTCACCGCCGCCGACATCGCGCCCCCGGCCGGTGTCGAGGTGCACAACCCCGACCTCGTCCTGGCCAGCCTGAACGGCAAGGGCAAGCTGGAGATGGAGCTGACCGTCGAGCGCGGTCGCGGCTACGTCTCGGCCGTCCAGAACAAGCAGCAGGGCCAGGAGATCGGCCGCATCCCGGTCGACTCCATCTACAGCCCGGTGCTCAAGGTCACCTACAAGGTCGAGGCGACCCGTGTCGAGCAGCGCACCGACTTCGACAAGCTGATCGTCGACGTCGAGACCAAGCAGGCCATGCGTCCGCGCGATGCGATGGCCTCGGCCGGCAAGACCCTGGTCGAGCTGTTCGGGCTCGCCCGCGAGCTCAACGTCGACGCCGAGGGCATCGACATGGGCCCGTCCCCCACGGACGCCGCCCTGGCGGCGGACCTCGCGCTCCCGATCGAGGAGCTCGAGCTCACCGTCCGTTCCTACAACTGCCTCAAGCGTGAGGGCATCCACTCCGTGGGTGAGCTCGTGGCACGCTCCGAGGCCGACCTGCTCGACATCCGCAACTTCGGTGCGAAGTCGATCGACGAGGTCAAGGCGAAGCTGGCCGGCATGGGCCTGGCCCTGAAGGACAGCCCGCCCGGATTCGACCCGACCTCCGCCGCCGACACCTTCGGTGCGGACGACGACGTCGACGCCGGTTTCGTGGAGACCGAGCAGTACTGATCTGACTGCCCCCAGGCGTCCGCCTGGGGGGCCTGACACCGGTACCTGACACGGCCGGTGCAGAGATTGAGGAGAAACACCATGCCGAAGCCCGCCAAGGGTGCCCGTCTGGGCGGCAGCGCCGCGCACGAGCGTCTGCTTCTCGCGAACCTCGCGAAGTCGCTGTTCGAGCACGGTCGCATCACCACCACCGAGGCCAAGGCGCGCCGTCTGCGTCCGGTCGCGGAGCGCCTGATCACCAAGGCGAAGAAGGGCGACATCCACAACCGTCGCCTGGTACTGCAGACGATCACGGACAAGGGCATCGTCCACACGCTCTTCACCGAGATCGCCCCGCGGTACGAGAACCGCCCGGGTGGTTACACCCGCATCACCAAGATCGGTAACCGCCGCGGCGACAACGCGCCGATGGCCGTCATCGAGCTGGTGGAGGCGCTGACCGTGGCCCAGCAGGCCACGGGTGAGGCGGAGGCCGCGACCAAGCGCGCGGTCAAGGAGGCCGAGGCCAAGACCGAGGCTCCGGCCGAGGTCGAGGACAAGGCCGAGGCCACCGAGGCTCCGGCCGAGGAGTCCAAGGACGCCTGACGTCCTGACCGGACGGGCCCGCACCCAGATCTCTGGGGGCGGGCCCGTCCGCGTGTTTGAGAGGATCTGCGGGTGAGTGTGGCGAGCGATGAGGTGGAGCCCGGGTACGTCCGGGTGCGGCTGGACCTGGCGTACGACGGGGCCGAGTTCTCCGGCTGGGCGAAGCAGCGAAACCGGCGGACCGTGCAGGGGGAGCTGGAGTCGGCCCTGCGGACGGTGCTGCGGCTGCCCGAGCCGGTCGAGCTGACCGTCGCCGGGCGTACGGACGCGGGTGTGCACGCCCGCGGGCAGGTCGCGCACGTCGACCTGCCGGTGGACGTCTGGGCGGCGGAGGGCGGCAAGCTGCTGCGCCGGCTGGCGGGACGGCTGCCCTGGGACGTACGGGTGTGGAAGGTCTCGCAGGCCCCGGCCGGCTTCAACGCGCGCTTCTCCGCGATCTGGCGCCGCTACGCCTACCGGGTCGGCGACCACCAGGGCGGGGTCGACCCCCTGCTGCGGGGGCACGTGCTGTGGCACGACCGGCCGGTGGACGTCGACCTGATGAACGAGGCGGCGCGCAAGCTCCTCGGCGAGCACGACTTCGCGGCCTACTGCAAGAAGCGGGAGGGCGCGACGACCATCCGCACCCTCCTGGAGCTGCACTGGGAGCGGGACGCCTCCGGGCTGGCGGTGGCGACCGTACGGGCGGACGCCTTCTGCCACAACATGGTGCGCGCCCTGGTCGGGTCGATGCTGCTGGTCGGCGACGGCCACCGGCCGGCCGGTTTCCCCGGGGAGGTGCTGGCGGGACGGGTCCGGCACTCGGCGGTCAACGTGGTGCGGCCGCACGGGCTGACCCTGGAGGAGGTCGGCTACCCGGCGGACGAGCTGCTGGCCGCGCGCAGCCGCGAGGCCCGCAACATGCGTACCCTGCCGCTGCCGCGCGCCTGAGGGGCGGCGCCGCGGCGCACCGGGCCGCCGCCGGCCCGTGCGTTCATCTGCGGCGCCGCAGTGCCGTGACCACCTGGGTGAGGACGTAGCCCGAGCCCAGGGACGTCAGCACCAGCGGGACGGGGCGGAGGCGGTCGTGGAAGGCGCCCCACCAGGAGAAGCAGGCGGCCGGGACGAGCAGCAGCAGGTAGAGCGCGCGCATCGCCCACCAGCGGGCGGGGAGGCGCACCGGCGTGCCCCGCGGGGGGAGCGGCATCGCGCCCGTCTCCGTGGTGAGGGTGTCCCTGACCCCGGAGAGGAAACCGCGCGGGGCGAGCACCCGGGCGCCGGGCACCCCGTCGAGCGCGGCCGGACGCTCCCCGAAGCCCTCCGGCAGCACCGGCAGGCCCAGTGCCGCCACCGTGTCCGCGAGCCGCCGCCCCGGGGCGTCCATGCCGCGCAGCAGCGCCGTGAGGGGCCGTGCGTCGTGGACGCCGTAGGCCGCGGCGAAGGCGGCGGCCGTGGCGCCGGCGGCGTCCAGCGAGGGTACGGGCGCCCCCGGTGCCCACTCGTGCGCGGCGACCTTCCTGCCCCTGGCGTACAGCGTGATCCCGTACCGGTCGCCCGAGCGCTGCAGGACGACCGCGGGCCACTTCTCGCCCGCCGTGAACAGGTCGACCGCGCCCGCCAGACTGCCTTCCCCGGTCAGCTCGACATGGGTGAAGTCCGCCCCCGCCGGGGCCAGCCGCAGCCCGGTCCGGCACAGCAGCGCCGCTTGCGCGACGGCGGTGAGCGGTGCGGAGGCCACCGCCAGGGCGCGCGGCGCCCAGTCGGGGGCGCCGGCCGGTACGGGGACCGCGGGCGGGGTGCCGAAGAACGGCGTGCGGGTGGCGACCTGCATCCGCACCCCGGTGCGGAAGTCCAGGAACTCCTGGCGGGGGTCCGCGCCCAGGTGGGCCCAGGGGAAGCTGGTGGCGTGCACGCCGATGTCGCGGAAGACGCGCAGCGCCTCCTCCCAGCGGCCCGCGCGCATCAGCATCAGCGCCAGGTGGTTGCGGAACCCCGCAGCCTCCGGGTCGCCGGGGTCGTACCAGCCGGACAGCTCCAGGGCGCGGTCCACGGCGGCGACGATGCGGGCGGGCTCGACGGCGTCCGCGCCGGACGCGTCGTCGGCGGCGGGTCCGCCCGCGACGATCTCGTACTCGACGGCCGCGAGCAGCGGCAATGAGTTGATCTTCGAGCCGGGCAGCGCCTCCTCGGCGGCCTGCTCGGCGAAGTCGAACATCTCGCGGTGGGTCCCGTACCACTTGGCGCACAGGTACTGCAGGGCGGAGGCGTGACAGCCGTAGTGGTGCGGGGCGCGCTCGACGGCCTCGGTCCAGTACGCGTCGAAGATCTCCCGCGAGGACTGCATGCCCCGCGCGTGGGTGAGCGCGACGCGCCACGGCACGGGGTCGGCTGGGTTGAGCTCGGCGGCGGCGCCGATCACCGGCACCGCGTCCTTGAGCAGCGCGAAGAAGGCCTTGAACTGCTCCGGCGAGACCTCGGAGGCACGGGCGCCGCTGCGTATCTCCCAGGCCTGGAGGACGCACAGGTCGGCCTTGACCAGCGCCGCGTCCGGGTCCTCGGGCGCGGCGGCGAGCCAGGCGTCCAGCCACCCGGGGTTGTGGAGCGCGAACTGCGCCAGCTCGCAGACGTAGGTGTCGCGCAGTTCCCACTGGCAGCCCAGCCGGGTCGCGGACAGCAGCTCCCGGGCGGGCCCGTGGTCGCCGGTCCCCGCCGCGGCGAGCGCGCCGCGCAGCGGGACGCCGGGGACGTCCAGGACGACGGCCTCGTCCGGTGGCAGGCCGGCCCCGACGGCGGCGCCGTGGCGGAGCATGCGGGGCAGGGTCAGCAGCGTGCGCAGGGAGGGCATGGGCGGGGTCAGCAGGCCGGCGAGCCGGCCTCGGCGGGGCAGCGGCCGGAGCCGCCGGAGCCGACCCGTCCGAGGACCACGTGGCGCCGCTCCCGGGGGACGCCCGGGACGCCCTGCCGTCCCGGCGGTGCGGTCCATCCCTCGTCCGGGTGGTACGGCTGCAGCGGCCCGTCAGTCATGGCGCGGATTCTATAGAGGAGAAAACCAGTTTGGCGGCGGGCGACCGTGCTACGAGAATCCACGGCATGGGACATGTGGACGTTGCGCATCTGGAGTACTACCTGCCGGACGGCCGGGTGTTGCTGGGCGACGTCTCGTTCCGGGTGGGCGAGGGCGCCGCGGTGGCCCTCGTCGGGGCGAACGGCGCCGGCAAGACGACCCTCCTGCGGCTGATCTCCGGTGAGTTGAAGCCGCACGGCGGCACGGTCACGGTGAGCGGGGGGCTGGGGGTCATGCCGCAGTTCGTCGGCTCGGTGCGGGACGACCGCACCGTGCGGGACCTGCTGGTGTCCGTGGCGACGCCGCGGATCCGCGAGGCCGCCGCCGCGGTCGACGCCGCCGAGCTGGAGATCATGGCGCAGGACGACGAGGCCGCCCAGCTGGCCTACGCGCAGGCGCTCAGCGACTGGGCCGAGGCCCGCGGCTACGAGGCCGAGACGGTCTGGGACATGTGCACCACGGCCGCGCTGGGGGTTCCGTACGAGCGGGCCCAGTGGCGCGAGGTGCGGACGCTGTCGGGCGGCGAGCAGAAGCGGCTGGTGCTGGAGGCGCTGCTGCGCGGCACCGACGAGGTGCTGCTGCTGGACGAGCCGGACAACTACCTCGACGTCCCCGGGAAGCGCTGGCTGGAGGAGCAGCTGCAGCAGACCAGGAAGACGGTGCTGTTCGTCTCCCACGACCGGGAGCTGCTGGCCCGCTCCGCCGAGAAGATCGTCAGCGTGGAGCCGGGACCGGCCGGCTCGGACGTGTGGGTGCACGGCAGCGGCTTCGCCACGTACCACGAGGCGCGGCGCGAACGCTTCGCCCGCTTCGAGGAGCTGCGACGGCGCTGGGAGGAGGAGCACGCCCGGTTGAAGAAGCTCGTGCTGACCCTCCGTCAGCAGGCGGCGATCAGCCCCGACATGGCCTCCCGCTACCGGGCCGCGCAGACCCGGCTGCGGAAGTTCGAGGAGGCGGGGCCGCCGCAGGAGCCGCCGCGCGAGCAGGACATCCGCATGCGGCTGTCCGGCGGGCGCACCGGCATGCGCGCCGTCACCTGCGGGCGGCTGGAGCTGACCGGGCTGATGAAGCCGTTCGACCTGGAGGTCTTCTACGGGGAGCGGGTGGCCGTCCTCGGTTCGAACGGCTCGGGCAAGTCGCACTTCCTGCGGCTGCTGGCCGGCGACCCCGGCGTGCGGCACACGGGGGAGTGGAAGCTGGGTGCGCGGGTCGTGCCGGGGCACTTCGCGCAGACGCACGCGCACCCGGAGCTCGCGGGGCGCACCCTCGTCGACATCCTGTGGACCGAGCACGCGCGCGACCGCGGCAAGGCGATGTCCGCCCTGCGGCGCTACGAGCTCGACCGGCAGGGCGACCAGCGCTTCGACCAGCTGTCGGGCGGGCAGCAGGCGCGCTTCCAGATCCTGCTGCTGGAGCTGGCCGGGGCGACGGCACTGCTGCTGGACGAGCCGACCGACAACCTGGACCTGGAGTCGGCGGAGGCGCTGCAGGAGGGGCTGGAGGCGTTCGACGGGACCGTGCTCGCGGTGACGCACGACCGCTGGTTCGCCCGCAGCTTCGACCGGTACCTGGTCTTCGGTGCGGACGGGGTCGTCCGGGAGGCGCCGGAGCCGGTGTGGGACGAGACACGGGTCGCGCGGGAGCGGTGACCGGGGCCTCGGGGCCGGGGGCCCGGTCACCGCTCCCGCGCGACCCGTGTCT